>JBOHYD010000171.1:0-12066 GCA_050737635.1 Luteimonas sp.
CGGATGGCCTCGTCGGCGGTGTAGCAGCCGGCGGTGTTGGGCAGCAGCGTGTAGCGCTCGGGCGGCAACACGTCGAGCAGGCTCGGCGCGTTGGGGGTGTGACCGCCGGCGTCGCTGAAGAACGCCACGCGGCGGATCGCGACGGTGACGATCTCCGCGCCGGCGGCTTCGGTGGCGCGACGGGTCTCGTCGAGGTCGGCGAACTTGCCGGTGCCGGTGAGCAGGCGCGAGCGGTAGGTCTTGCCGGCGATGCGCAGTGGATCGGGGATGTCTTCCATGTCCGAATTATGTCGGATATGGCCCGGGTTCGTGCGCCGCAGACGATGGCGTCCAGTCGCAATACGGCTGTCATCAAACTTTAGGCAGCGCCGGTTACCATGCCGGTGTCGCGCTTCGCCACGTTTTGTCGCGGGCGAGCGCAAGACTTGATTGCATTTGCCCGTCTTTCTTGCAGAGCCCCATGACCCACAGATTCCGCGATAGATTCCGCGACGGCAGTCGCGCGTCCCGCCGTTGCCTCGCGCGCGCATGGCTGCTTGCGCTGACCAGCCCGTGCGCATTCGCCCAGCAGGCCGATATCGGGCCGGCCGATGCCGCGGTGTCGGCGTCCGACGCGGTGCAGCTCGACTCGGTGGTCGTCACTGGCCGCTCCGGCACCCGCCAGCGCAGCAAGGCCGAGATCAGCTATTCGATCAGCACCATCGACGAGGAGCGCCTGCGCCTGCAGGCTCCGACCTCGGTGACCGAGGCGCTGAAGTCGGTGCCCGGGTTCTGGGTCGAGGCGTCAGGCGGCGAGGCCAGCGGCAACATCCGCGCGCGGGGTATTCCGGTCGACGGTTTCGGCTCGGTCACCCTGCTCGAAGACGGCGTGCCGGTGCAGCACGACCCGGCGCTGGGCTTCCTCAGCGGCGACCAGATGTTCCGTCTTGACGAAACCATCGAACGCGTCGAGGTGGTGCGCGGCGGGCCGGCGTCGGTGTTTTATTCCAATGCGCCGGCAGGTGCGATCAACTTCATTCCACGCGTGGTCGGCGACCGCGCCGAGGGCGCGGCAAAGTACACGATCGGCGATTACGGCCTGCATCGGCTCGACTTGTTTTACGGCGCGCCGGTCGGCGAGTGGAAGCTCGGTTTTGGCGGTTTCTTTCGCGTCGACGACGGCATCCGCGGTCCTGGCTTCAACGCCGACCAGGGCGGCCAGTTCCGCGTCAACCTGAGCCGCGACCTTGATCGCGGCCGCATCGCGTTGGACGTCA
Source organism: Luteimonas sp. (assembly GCA_050737635.1). GTDB lineage: Bacteria > Pseudomonadota > Gammaproteobacteria > Xanthomonadales > Xanthomonadaceae > Luteimonas. Next base: position 1,257 of record JBOHYD010000171.1, read on the forward strand.
AGCATGTCGACGACAATGTCGCGCTGTATCTCGGCATCCCGATGCGTACCGGCAGCGATGGCAAGATCCGCGCGGTGCCCGGGTTCGACGGCAACCACGGCACCCTCGCCGGGCCGCAGACCGAACGCGTGCGGATGTTGCAGGGCGACGGCAGTTTCTACGACTTCGACAACAGCCGCGGCACCGAGATCAAGCGCGACCAGTACACCTTCAAGTTCGACTACGACCTCGGTCTGGGCTGGAACCTCGCCCAGGCGCTGCGCTACAACGACACCAACACCCAGCGCAACGGCGTGTTTGCGCTGCAGGTGCTCAGTGCGAACGCGTTTCTTGGGCAGCCTTCGGTGACCGCGCCGCTGGCCAGCATACCCGGTGCCGTCGGCGCGCAGCTGCGCTATGTCGATTCGGGTCAGGCCTACGATCTCGCCAACCAGAACGGCAACGGCCTAGTGGTGGTCGGCGGCCTGCGCGGGGTGACGATGCCGCTGAAGGAGCTGATCAACGACACCCGCGTGCTGCGTCGTTTCGACTTCGGCGGCCAGAGCCACGACGTCACCCTGGGTTATTACTACGCGCGCTTCGACCAGGATTTCGACCGCTACTCATCCAACGTGCTGCTCGACGTGCGCAACAACGCGCGTCTGCTCGACCTGGTTGCGGTGGACGGCAACGGCCAGCCGCTGGCGTCGCTGACCGAGGACGGCATCTATCGCTACGGCTACGAGTGGGAAAACGCCAGCGGCCGCTCGACCACGCAGGCGGTCTATCTGTCCGACGAGTGGCAGATCAGCGACCGGCTGCGCATCGATGCCGGCGTGCGCCGCGAACAGGTGCACACCGAAGGCTGGACCGAAGTCCGCAACACCGTCGACCTAGGCACGCCGGCCAGCGCCGACATCCTGACCGGCTCGGGCACCTTCATCGACTACGACAGGACCTCTCGCAAGACCGGTTGGACGCTCGGCGGCAACTGGCAGTTCACGCCGCGCTCGGGGCTGTTTGCGCGCTGGACCTCGGCGTTCCGGCTGCCCAACCTGTCCAACTACATCACCCGCAACTCCAACTGCAGCCTCAGCGAACTCGACGCCTGTATCGCCAGGAACGACGGTACCGCGATCACCCAGACCATGGATCTGGCCGAGATCGGCTACAAGTTTTCCGACCAGACCTTCGACGTCTTCGCGACCGCGTTCTACACCAGATACGACAACGTCGCCTTCAGCAACGTCGTGTTCGATCTCGGCAGCGGCGTGTCCACGCTCCAGCAGGGCTACGCCAGCACCACAACCGCCGGCCTCGAACTGGAGGGCAGCTGGTATCCGCGCGACTGGTTCGATGTGCAGCTCACCGCGACCGTGCAGCAGCCCGAGTACGAGGACCTGACTTACACCGAACTGGTCAATGGCGCGCCGGTGCTGCGCGATTTTGTCGGTAACCAGTTGATCCGCGTGCCCAAGAACAGCCTGCGCGTGGTGCCGGCAGTCAACTTGCTCGACGAGCGGTTGCGCTTGCAGGTGGCCTACGAATACCAGGGCGAACGCTACGTCGACACCGCCAATTCGGTGCGGCTGCCGTCGTACCGTGCGATCAACGCCAGTGCGCGCTACCAGGCAACGCCGCAGTGGTCGTTTTTTCTGTACGCCGACAACCTCACCAATTCGCTCGGACTCACCGAAGGCAATCCGCGCGCGGGCGAGCTGCAAAGCGGCGATGCCGGCGCCAACACGTTCATCGCCCGCCCGCTGCTCGGCCGCAGCTACCGCGCGGCGGTGATGTACCGCTTCTGATGCCGATCGCGCCCGCCCGCTGCCGTGCCGCCGTCGGATCGGTCACGCTGACGCGGCAGCTGGCGTTCGCGGCCAGGCGATACGCGCGGGTCTGCGTTGCGAGCGGCCTGCCGATGTCGGTACTTGCCACGGCAGCAGCGCGATGACGACGGCGCTCAGCATGTCCGTCCGCGCCGCTGTGGCCATTCTCACGGTCTTTTTCGCGTTTGGCAGCGGCCATGCGCAGACGCGTGAGGAGAGCCCCGATTTGGTGTTGCGCGGCGAGATCGGCGGCAGCGACCATCAGCGCTACCGCGAGGTTCCGTTCACCGTGCCGGCCGGCACCGCGCGGATCACCGTGCAGTTCGAGTACAGCGGTCGCGACGACAAGACCACGATCGACCTCGGCCTGCTCGGCCCGGATGGCTTCCGTAGCCAGGACGGTTTTCGCGGCTGGAGCGGCGGCAACAAATCGGTGTTCACGGTTGCCGCCAGTGACGCCACACCGTCGTATGTGTCGGGTCCGATCAGGCCGGGGCGGTGGGCGCTGCTGTTCGGCATTCCCAACATCCGCAAGGATGCGCGCGCGGCCTTCACCGCGCGCGTCTGGCTGGGCCGCGACGGCGCGCCGTACTGGCAGCCGGCGGTGGTCAATCCGCCGCTGCGCAGCACGGCCGGCTGGTACCGCGGCGATCTGCACATGCACGATGCGCACAGCGACGGCAGCTGCAGCAGCCAGGCCGGCGCGCGGGTGCCGTGCCCGCTGTTTCTGACCGCGCAGGCTGCGGTCGCGCGCGGTCTGGACTTCATCGCGATCACCGACCACAACACCACCTCGCAGGCGAATGCGATCCGTGAGCTGCAGCCCTGGTTCGACCGCTTGCTGTTGATGCCCGGGCGCGAGATCACCACCTTCAGCGGCCACGCCAATCTGATCGGCAGCGCCGCGCCATTGGATTTCCGCGTCGCCGATGGCCGCGACTGGAACGCGCTGCTGCGCGACGCGGCGGCGTTGCAGGGCATCGTCTCGATCAACCATCCGATCCGGCCTTCCGACGAGACCTGCATGGGCTGCGGCTGGACCGCTCAGCCGCCGGCCGATGCCGCACTGCTGCAGGCGGTGGAGGTCGTCAACGGCAGCGACGCCGACACGCCGTACTCGGGCATCGCGTTCTGGGAGGCGCTGCTCAATGCCGGTCATCGCCTGACCGCGATCGGCGGCAGCGACAACCACGATGCCGATCAGGCCATAGCCGGCCGCGGCGGCGGCCCGGTCGGCATGCCGACCACGGTCGTGCATGCGCAGGCGCTGTCGATGCCGGCGGTACTGGCGGCGTTGCGCGCCGGACATGCGTTTGTCGACGTGCAGGGCAGCCGCGACCGCCGCCTCGAGTTCAGCGCGCGCCGGGGCGAAGCACAGGCGCAGATGGGCGACAGGCTGTCGGCACCGGCGGGCAGTGAGGTCGAGTTCACGGTGCGGACGGTCAATGTCGACGGCGGACGCGTCGAGGTCATCCAGGACGGCCGCACGATCGCGCCTGGCGGCGATCTGTCGATCGGCGCTGCGCAACACGACCTGCGATTTTCCTGGACCAGCGACGGCCAGCGGCACTGGTTGCGTGCCAACGTGCGCGGTGCTGATGGCAAGTTGCTGCTAGTCGGCAATCCGATCTACGTGGGTTGGTGAGGCGCGAGGCTTGCCTTACAAGCACCTTGAGCTCGGTCATGGCTGGGCGTTCGCGAACGCATCCGATGCCGATAGGGTATCGGATCAGCGCGTGGCAGATTCCCTTATTCGGTGGCTTGCACTGCCGCCATCCATGGCGCAGCCGTTCGTTGTTCGGAACGTCTGGCCCGGCCATCCTGGCCGGGCGTTCGCGAACGCATCCGATGCCGATAGGGCATCGGATCAGCGCGTTCGCTCACCCACCTCCCAGTGCGTGGACGATCTCGACGCGGTCGTCGGGGAGGAGGGCATGGAGGGCGTGGCGGCCACGGGGCACGATCTCTCCGTTGACCTCGACCGCGACGCGGCGGTCGGCGAGATCGCGCAGGGTCAGCAGCGACTGCACGGTGGTGGCGTCGGGCAGCGATAGCGGATTGCCGTTGAGTAGGATGTCCATCGCCGGATTGTCGCCGCTTGCCGCGCGTGGCGCACGCGCCACCTAACGACAGGCCCGAGAATGCCGCGCTGCAGCGTGAGCCGGTGGGTCGTTCGTGGAACGATGCCGCGCCGTTTGCGCTTGTATGTTGTGATCGTGTCTTGCCATCAGGAGATGTCCATGTCGTTGCTGTCGCGTCCCGTCCGCCGTCTTCTTGCCAGCGCGCTCGCGCTCGCCGCCGCCCCCGCGTTTGCACAGAGCGGTGGGCCGTACACGCAGACCGTCTTTTTTGGCGACAGCCTGAGCGACGCCGGCTACTTCCGCCCGCTGCTGCCGGCGCAGGTGCAGCCGGTGACCGGCCAATTCACCACCAACCCCGGTCTGGTGTGGGCGCAGTGGGTGGCCGACTATTACGGCACCACCGCCGGTGCCAATGGCAACGGCCAGACCGGCACGAATTACGCGGCCGGCGGCGCGCGCGTCGGCGTCGATACCACCAGTGCGCTTGGTTCGATCCCGTCGCTGGTCACCCAGCGCAACCGCTATCTCGCCGCCAACGGCGGCCGCGCCGACCCCGGCGCGCTCTACACGGTGTGGGGCGGTAGCAATGACGTGTTTGCCGCGGCCGCCGCACCGGCGCAGGCGCAGGCGATCGTCAGCGGCGCGGTGACTGCGCAGATCGGCATCGTCGGCGCGCTGCGGGCGGCCGGCGCGCAGTACATCCTGGTGCCGACGCTCCCCGACATCGGCCTGACGCCGTCGTTCCGCGCGCAAGGTGCATCCGCGCAGGGCACGGCGCTGGCGACGGCCTACAACAATGCGCTGTTCAACGGCCTGGCGTCGGCGGGCCTGAGCGTGATTCCGGTCGACATTTTTCACTTACTGCAGGAAGTGACCGCCAATCCGTCGCTGTATGGCTACCGCAACATCACCGGCACCGCCTGTCAACCGCAGATCACCGCCAACTCGCTGACCTGCAATCCAACGTCCTACGTGACCCCTGACGCGCCCGATAGTTATCTGTTTGCCGATGGCGTGCATCCGACCAGCAGCGGGCATTACGCGGTCGCCCAGCTCGCACTGAACATGCTCGAGGCACCGCGACAGATTGCGATCCTGCCGCACTCCGCAGCCACCGTCGGCCGCGCGCGTGCCGATCTGGTCGGCGCGCACATCGCCGGCAAGTCCGACAGCGACGGCATGCGCTGGTGGAGCAGTCTGCGCGGCGACTTCCAGCGCTACGGCAACGGCGATCGTTACGACGGCGCGATCCCGGCGGTCACCGGCGGCGTCGACTGGACCAGCGGCAACCTGGTGTTCGGCGCATTCGGCGGTTATGGCCGCGGCACGATCGACTTCGGCCGCAACAAGGGCGAGTTCGACCAGTCCGACGCCACGCTCGGCGGATTGCTCGGCTGGTATGGCGATGGCGGCGCGTGGGTCAACGGCCAGCTCAGCTATTCGCGACTGAGTTTCGACATCGATCGCCTGGTGCAGCTTGGCCCGGCGACGCGCACGCACAGCGGTTCGTCCGATGGCGACAACATCACCGCCGCGCTCAATGCCGGCTGGAACTTCGGCAGCGGCGCGCTGCAGCACGGCCCGGTGGTCGGCCTGGTGTCGCAGCACATCACCGTCGAGGGCTATGCCGAAAGCGACGCGGCCCTGTCGACGTCGCTGGCCTATCGCGAGCAAACGTTCGACTCGCTGATCGGCAGCGTCGGCTGGCAGGCCAGCTACACCATCGATGATGGCCTGGTGCCGTACGCGCGGCTGACCTACGACCGCGAGTTCGAGGACGCCGATGCGCAGGTCTTTGCCCGGGCGCAGTCGCTGCCGGGCAGCCTCGACTACGCGGTGCCGGGTCTCGCGTACGACCAGAACTACGCCACGCTGACCATCGGCGCACGCACGCGGATGATGGGTTTCGACGCCAACCTCGGCACCAGCCTCAGCGTTGCCCAGGAAGGCGGCAATAACGCCAGCGTGTTTGCGACGATCGGCAGCAGCTTCTGAGTCGGCGCCATCGAGCCGTTGCAAGCGGATCGATCGAACCAAGGGCCCGTCAGGGCCCTCGCGGCGAACAGGGTCGTTGCGAGCGCGCACCGCGCCACCGTGTCCGCGACGTAGACGCCGCCGTGGACGCCACCGCCAGCGGGTAAAGTGACCGCCACGCGACAGCCGACCCCGCCATGACCCCGCCCACCTTCCGCATGCCGACCCGCATCCTCACCGGCATCACCACCTCGGGCACGCCGCATCTGGGCAATTACGTCGGCGCGATCCGCCCGGCGGTGGCGGCGTCGCGCGCGGCGGACGTCGAGAGCTTCTACTTCCTCGCCGACTACCACGCGCTGATCAAGGTGCAGGACCCGGCGCGCGTGCAGCGCTCGACCCTGGAGATCGCCGCGGCCTGGCTGGCCTGCGGGCTCGATCCCGACAAAGTCTGGTTCTACCGCCAGTCCGATCTGCCCGAGACCACCGAGCTCACCTGGCTGCTGACCTGCGTCGCCGGCAAGGGCCTGCTCAACCGTGCGCATGCGTACAAGGCCGCGGTCGACCGCAATCGTGGCGAAGGCGCTGACGACGATGCCGGCGTCAGCGCCGGCCTGTTCATGTATCCGGTGCTGATGGCCGCCGATATCCTGCTGTTCAACGCCCACAGCGTACCGGTCGGCCGCGACCAGGTGCAGCACATCGAGATGGCGCGCGATGTCGCGCAGCGCTTCAACCATCTGTACGGCGAGCACCTGACGCTGCCGCAGGCGGCGGTCGACGACAACGTCGCGACCCTGCCCGGCCTCGACGGCCGCAAGATGTCGAAGAGCTACGACAACACCATTGCGCTGTTCGCGCCGCGCGCCACGCTGCAGAAGCTGATCGCGGCGATCGTCACCGACTCGCGCGCGCCGGGCGAGGCCAAGGATGTCGAAAGTTCCAACGTGTTTCAGCTGTACAGCGCATTCGCGGATGCCGACGAAACCGCGGCGATGCGACAGGCGTTTGCCGAGGGCATCGGCTGGGGCGATGCCAAGCAGGCGCTGTTCGAGCGTATCGACGCCGAGATCGCGCCGCTGCGCGAGCGCTACGCCGCGCTGATCGCCGATCCCGCCGCGATCGAACGCCAGCTGCGCGACGGCGCGCGGCGCGTACGCGAGGCCCATGCGACGCCACTGCTGCGCACGCTGCGCGCAGCGGTGGGGCTGCGCGATCTGTCCAGCGCGCTCAGCGACCAGCCCGCGCCCGTTGCCAGGTCCGCGGCACCGGCACAATTCAAGCAGTATCGCGACGCCGACGGCCTGTTCTATTTCAAGCTCGTCGACGGCGACGGACGGCTGTTGCTGCAGGGTGCCGGCCACGCCTCGGCGCGCGACACCGGGCAGTTGGTCGCACGGCTGAAGCGCGACGGCGCGACCGGGCTGCGCATGGAGACCGGCCATGTGCATATCGATGAGATCTGCATCGGCACGCTGGCCGACGGCGTGTCGACCGACGACATCGCCCGCGCGCTCGCCGCGCCCGACGCCAGCCTATGAATACCTTCATCGAACACAGGCGGCGCCGATCCGCGGCCGTTGCTTCATGCGACGGCGTCGCGAGATCTAAAATGTGACTGACGTCTCGACATAGCAGTGTCGACTGACCGATCCGGTTGCCACGAGGCATCCGCACCCATGCACGACACGTATCCTTCGTACCATGCCCACCCTCGTCCGCATGCCAGCCCAGCACGACGCCAAGGCCGAAACCCAGCGGCAGGCCGCGCTCGACAGCTATGGCATCCTCGACACCGCGCCCGAGCAGGCTTTCGACGACATCGTGCAACTGGCGCGAGTGGTTTGCGACGTGCCAGTGGCGACGGTCGCACTGATCGATCGCGACCGGCAGTGGTTCATGGCCAGCGACGGTCTCGCGATGACGCAGACGCCGCGCAGCGAGGCGATCTGTGGCGTTGCGATCGACGGCCAGCACGACCCGCGCGACCTGTTCGAGGTGCGCGACGTGCTCGCCGATGCGCGCATCGCCGCGCGTCCGATCGACGCCGACGGCCGCAGCCTGCGCTTCTATGCCGGCATGCCGTTGCTCAGCCGCAACGGCTACGCGATTGGCATGGTGTGCGTGCTCGACCATCTGCCACGCACGCTCGACGAGCGCCAGCGTCAGGCGCTGCGCGCGCTCGCACGGCAGACCCAGCATCTGCTGGAACTGCGCCGCCATGTGCGCCAGCAGGGCGCGTTGCTGCGCCAGCGCACGGCGGCGGCGCAACAATTCGAGAACGAGCGCGCCGACCTGCAGCGCCGCCACGACGACCTCAAGTACGAGGTCCGTCACGATCCGCTGACCGGCCTGCTCAACCGCCACGCGCTCGAAAAGCTGCGCACCAGCCCTGAGGCGCTGCAGCGCCTGGGCACCGAGGCCTACGCACTGGCGCTGATCGACATCGATCATTTCAAGCAGATCAACGACCGCCACGGCCATCTGCTCGGCGATCGCGCGTTGCGTGCGGCCGCGCGCGCGATTTCCAACGGCATCCGTCAGGACGATCTGGCCGCACGCTACGGCGGCGAGGAGTTTCTGCTGGTGCTGCCATCGACCGGATTGCCCGGCGCGCGCGACGTCGCCGAACGCATCCGCGTGGCGATGACCCAACTCGCGCTGCCGTTTTCGCTGACCGTGTCGATCGGCATCGCCGCCGGCGTCCCGAGGCGCGATGCGCCCGAGAAGGTGTTCAAACGCGCCGATCAAGCGCTGTACCGCGCCAAGTCTGGCGGCCGCAATTGCGTCGTCGCCGACGAGACACTGCTGCTTTAGGGGGCGGATTAATCCGTCGGGGATCAGTGATTTACGCCGTCTTGCCTAACGCGGCATCGACATGCGGCGCGATAGACTCCTGCCTCTATCCACTTCAGCCAATACAGCCATGGCCGCGCAGATCCCCTTCACCCGCTCGATCAACGACCGGATGCTGGCCGGCGTGGTCGGCGGCGTTGCCCATCGCTACGGCTGGAGTTCGACGCTGCTGCGCGTGCTGTTTGTGATCGTGTCGGTGCTGTCGGCGGCGTTCCCCGGCATCCTCGTGTACCTGATCCTGTGGCTGCTGATGCCCAAAGGCAGCGATTGATCGCGTCACGCGCGGTGCTTGCGTCCTTGCCTGCGACGGTGCGCGTCGTGCAGGCGTTCGGCATCGCCTGGGCCTTGCCCTACACCATGATCGGCGCGGCGCTCGGCGTCGCGGGCCTCGGATTCGGCGCGCATGCGCATCTGCGCCGCCGCGATCTGGCGCTGGTGTTTCACGACTGGCCGTGGGGGCCGGGTGGGGCGATGACGCTCGGCAACGTGATCCTGCACACCGGCGATTCGCTGGAGGCGTCATGCATCACCTACGCGCACCGCGCCGGTCATGGCGACGAGCCGGCGATCGTGCTCGCCGACCACGAACGCGCTCACGTCTATCAGTACATGGCGCTCGGGCCGTTGTTTGTGCCGCTATACCTGTTGTGCGGCGGGGCCAGCGTGCACAACCGCTTCGAGCGCGCCGCCGATCGCTATGCGCGCGACGGGCACGGCTGGTGGCCGTGGTGAGCCGGCCGCTCACACTCATCATCGCCATCTTCGATCCGCGCAGGCCGCGACGGACAGCCCCGCGCCTGCTCGGGCACCGTCGCGGTGCGCGCGCAGCACGGTTGGCAGCAGGCGCTCAAAGCGATGATCGCCTGGTGCGTTGCGAGCAAGACCATCGTAGTAGCGGCGATCAGTCGGCGCTCCAGTGACGCCGCACGCAGGTGTTGCCGGTCAACACGCCGTCCGGCCCGAAGCGGCGCTCGGCAAATCGAAAACCGTCCGCACCCACGATCACCACCGTGCTGCAGCGCGTGCCGTAGCGCGCGCCGCTCACGAACGGCGGCGACAGCGCGCGCTCGAGATCGAGGCCGACGCCGGTGTCGGGCAGCGCCACATCGGGTGCCGGGGTGTCGTCGCGCAGCGCGTCAAACAGCGGCGACAGCGCATCGGCCGCGTCGCGCGCCACGGCATCGATCGCCGAGGACGCAAGCCACCGCGACAGCGCTTGCAGCGCGCGGCCGCTCTTTGGCCAATCGGCATCGAACGCGCCGTTGGACATCGCATGCAGGCCGGGCTGGACGGTATGTGTGTCGGTCCGCGGATGATTGCTGGCAAAGCCGAGCGCGTCGCCGTCCCAGAGCAGCAGGTTGAAGCGGCCGTACTCGTGTGCCGTGGCCTGCAGCGCGCGCAGCGACTGTGCTGCATCCGATTGCCCGCGCACCGCATCGCGCACCAGCGCCCCGCGCGATCGCGGCGCGGCCTCGGGGGGCGACCGTCCCGCGCGCACGTTGGTTACCGCCGCCAGCCGCCGATGCGCGGACACTTGCAGCCAACTGCCGCCCTGCACCAAGTCGCGGCCGCCGAACACCTCCGCGGCATCGGGATCGATGCCGGCGGCGGCGGTCGGCCGCGCGTGAAATTCGTCGCGATTGGCGATCAGCACCAGCGGGCACTGCGGATGCACGCGCCAGGCGAGGGCAATAAGGCACATGCAACGATCTTAAGGCTTGCGCGGCGATCACCGAACCCAAGGGCCGCGCGATCCTGAGATCGGCGATGCTGCCGACAGGCCTCGGATCTTCGCGGGCCTTCAAGCAACACATCCGTATGGACCGGCGACATGATCGGCGGAAGGCGCAACGCCAAGGACATCGGTGAGCGGCTGATAACGGCATGGCGGTCGCACCACGGCGCACGGGGAGTGTTTATACCGCTGTGCGCGGGGTCAATGCCGTGCTAAACATTTCGTGAAGGTCGTATTCGTTGCCTACGAGACCGCCGGCGGGGGCATTTGGTCCATCGAAGCCCCTGACGGCGCGCGATAAGTCTGCACCGCCTTGATGGGTTCGCCCAGCTGCAGGCGGATGCGGTTGTGGCGGC
>JBOHYD010000172.1:0-1555 GCA_050737635.1 Luteimonas sp.
GCTGCTCCTGTCGCAACCCGACAACGGCGAGCAGGCCCTCGAGATCACCGACATGCTGGTGCGCTCGAGCGCGGTCGACATCGTGGTGATCGACTCCGTGGCGGCGCTCACGCCGAAAGCGGAAATCGAAGGCGAAATGGGCGAGATGCAGCTGGGACTCCATGCGCGCCTCATGTCGCAGGCGCTGCGCAAGCTCACCGGCAGCATCAACCGCTCCAAGACCACCGTGATCTTCATCAACCAGCTGCGCATGAAGATCGGCGTGATGATGCCGGGCCAGAGCCCGGAAACCACCACCGGTGGTAATGCGCTCAAGTTCTACGCCTCGATGCGCCTCGACATCCGCCGCATCGGCGCGATCAAGAAGGGCGACGAGATCATCGGTAACCAGACCAAGATCAAGGTCGTCAAGAACAAGATGGCGCCGCCGTTCAAGCAGATCGTCACCGAAATCCTCTACGGGGAAGGCATCAGCCGCGAAGGCGAGCTGATCGACATGGGCGTCGAGGCCAAGATGGTCGAGAAGGCCGGCTCCTGGTACAGCTATGACGGCGAACGCATCGGCCAGGGCAAGGAAAACGCCCGCCAGTACTTGAAGGAAAACCCAGCCGTGCGCGACAAACTCGAAGCCGCGCTGCGTGCGCAGCTGGTGCCGGATGCCGTCGTGGTAGCCCGTGAGTCCAAGAATGATGACGCCGACGATTGATCCTCGGCCCGGCGCAGCTGCTGACGGCCGGACGACCGTCAGGTGACTGATTCCGGCCCGGCCGATGCGCCGCGCGAGAAGCGACGGCACGAGATCACGCCGTCGCAGCGCGCGTTGGGCCTGCTGGCCCGGCGCGAGCACTCGCGCAAGGAGCTTGCCGCAAAGCTGACGGCCAAGGGCGTGGCTGCCGACGAGGCCGATCAGGCAGTGCGGCGCATGACTGCCGAAGGCTGGCAGGACGATCGCCGATTCGCCGCCAGCCTCGCGCGCCTGCGCATGGCGCACGGCTACGGACCAATCCGCATCCGCGCCGAGCTCGGCAGTCACCGCCTCGACGAGCAGGTGATCGCTTTTGCGCTGAAAACGCTTGATGCGGCGGGCGAGGGCGATTGGCCGGCGATCGCACGCGACCTTGTCCGCCGCCGCTATGGCAAGGCGGTCGCCGTTGCCGCGGACCCGCGCCTGCGCCGCAAGGCCGCGGACTTCTTGATCCGCCGTGGCTTCGACGGTGACAGCGTGCGCTTCGCGATGTCCTCGAATCCGCACGACGCATGTGATGCGTAGCAAACCGCCGATACCGCCGGACTGGCCGCGCCACCAAGGGCTTGGCTATCGACAGCCTTCGGTCATTGCAGCGGCTGTCATCGTGATCCGCGCGCAACGGCCTTCATCCCCCGCGAAAGCATGGGAGAGCGCTGCGCCGGCCCGTCGCTGCACCGCCCAGCCACATCAGCGGCGGCGGCCGCAGGCTGGTAATCTGACAGTCTTGGGCGGTAGATCGGCTCCGCGCCCGGCTCGGGCATCGTGGAGGCGCATTGCGTCCACCCACCAGACCAGTCAACCCATGCC
>JBOHYD010000173.1:0-20767 GCA_050737635.1 Luteimonas sp.
AATCTGCTCCGGCGCGCCTCCACCAAGCACTCGCTGCGTGCGCGGCGCAAGGTGGCGGCATGGAACGATGACTTCCTCGCCAGCCTCGTCACTTCATGAAGGCGCTGTTCACCCGATTGCCCTGCGATCTCAGCCCCGACGGATGGTCGATTTGCGGCGTCCGCGCTACCCTCTCCGGCCTATGCCAGCCTCCCAGCAGCGTGACTTCACCCTGGACCCCGCCGACAGCGAGCGGCTCGCCAATCTGGCCGGTCCCTTCGACGGCCATCTGCGCCAGATCGAGCTGCGGCTCGGCGTGGAGATCGCCAATCGCGGCAATGTGTTCCGGGTGACCGGCAGCGACGCGGCTGTTGTTGCGCAGACCGAACGCCTGCTGCGCACCTTGTACGCCGAGGCCGGCGAGGAAACCTTCGACGGCCATTCGATCAATCTGCGCCTCAACGCCGCCGCGCCACAGTCCGCTATCGCTGGCGACGACTCGGCATACACGCCGCAGGACGTCGCGATCCGGGTCAGGCGCGGCACCATCCGCGGACGCGGCGCCAACCAGCAGAAGTACCTGCACGCGATCGCAGTGCACGACATCAATTTCGGCGTCGGTCCGGCCGGCACCGGCAAGACCTTTCTCGCCGTCGCAAGCGCGGTCGAGGCGCTCAACCAATCGCGCGTGCAGCGGCTGATCCTGGTGCGTCCGGCGGTGGAGGCCGGCGAGAAACTCGGCTTTCTGCCCGGCGACCTCAGCCAGAAGGTCGACCCCTACCTGCGCCCGCTGTACGACGCGCTGTACGAGATGCTCGGCGTCGAGAAGGTGCTCAAGCTGCTGGAGCGCAACGTCATCGAGATCGCGCCGCTGGCCTATATGCGCGGGCGCACGCTCAACGATGCCTACGTGATCCTCGACGAAGCGCAGAACACCACCATCGAACAGATGAAGATGTTCCTGACCCGGCTCGGCTTCGGCAGCACCGCCGTGGTCACCGGCGACATGACCCAGGTCGACCTGCCCAAGCACGTCAAGTCCGGCCTGCGCGATGCGGTGGAGGTGCTGCACGGCGTCGACGGCGTGAGCTTCACGTTTTTCGAGGCGCGCGACGTGGTCCGCCATCCGCTGGTCGCGCGCATCGTCACCGCCTACGAGGCGCGCGATGCCAAGGACAACGCGAGCGGGCCGGCGTAAGCTCCCGGCATGACCAAGGGACCCATCCGCCTCGATGTGTCGGTCGGCTACGCACTGCCGCGCATCGGCCTGCCGGCGGCGGTGAGTTTCCGTCGCTGGGTGGCCGCCGCGCTCGACGGCCGCATCCGCGAGGCCGACCTCGCGGTGCGCATCGTCGATACCAAGGAAGGCCGTGCGCTCAACCGCCATTACCGCGGCCGCGATTACGCCACCAACGTGCTGAGTTTTCCCGCCGACATCGCCGACGGCATCAAGCTGCCGAAGGGCGTGCGCATGCCGCTGCTCGGCGACCTGGTGATCTGCGCACCGGTGGTCGCCCGCGAGGCGCGCGAGCAGAACAAACCGCTCACTGCGCACTACGCGCATCTCACCGTGCACGGCACCCTGCACCTGCTCGGCTGGGACCACACCGACGACCGCGACGCCGAGGCCATGGAAGTGCTGGAGCGCGAGATTCTCGCCGGGCTCGGCATCGAGGATCCCTACCATATCGACTGATCGCGGCGGCGCTGGGAATCAGGCTGCCCGCCGCGGTTTCAGCGGCTCGAAAGATGGAGCGCAACGAACATGCTGCAACTTCGCCCGAACTGCGAGTGCTGCGACAAAGACCTGCCGGCCGATTGCGTCGACGCCTTTATCTGCTCGTTCGAGTGCACGTTCTGCGCGTCCTGCGTGCAAACCGTCCTCGACCGCACCTGCCCGAACTGCGGAGGCAACTTCAGTCCGCGGCCGATCCGCCCTGCGCATCTGCTGGTCAAGTATCCGGCGTCGCAGGACCGCGTACTGAAACCCGGCGGCGGCGCTGCAGCGGCCTGAGCGTTCGCCGCAAGCCAAGATCCGATGGCCGGCTGCCGTATCAGCCGGGAAGCTCCGGACAACTCGCCTGCGCGAGGTTCGCGGTCCATCGCCTGCCCTGGTCTCGCCGGCTGTCCGGCAACAGCCGATGGCCGCGGCGATCCATCGCCATCCGCGCGCGCTAAACTGTCGCGACCGCCCCGCTGCCACGGGCACAGAACCCGCACGCAATGTCCGAGGACGACAGTAGTCCCCCCCCCCCGGAAGCTTCCGAAAAACGCCGCTCCTGGCTGGACCGCATCGGCTCGATGCTGTCAGGCGAACCGTCGAGCCGCGAGGACCTCGTCGAATTGCTGCGCGACGTGCAGGCCGACGGCCTGATCGAGGCCGACACGCTGCGGATGATGGAGGGCGCACTCACCGTGTCCGAGCTCAGCGTCGGCGACGTGATGGTGCCGCGCTCGCAGATGGTCGCCATCGCGGTCGATGCGCGGTTTCTCGAGGTGATGAAGCAGGTGGTCGAATCCGGCCACTCGCGCTTCCCGGTGCACGGCGAGGACAAGGACGAGATCCTCGGCGTGCTGCTGGCCAAGGACCTGCTGCGCGGCGTGGTCGCCGACTATGGCCCGAGCAGCATCCGCGAGCTGCTGCGGCCGGTGGTGCTGATCCCCGAATCCAAGCGCCTCGACGTGCTGTTGCGCGAGTTCCGGCAGTCGCGCAACCACATGGCGATCGTGATCGACGAATACGGCGGCGTCGCCGGCCTGCTGACCATCGAGGACGTGCTCGAACAGATCGTCGGCGAGATCGACGACGAGCACGACGATGCCGACGACCCCGACGCGCTGATCGCCGCTCAGGCCGACGGTCAGTACGTGGTCAGCGCGCTCACCCCCATCGACGATTTCAATGCGCGTTTCGGCGCGAAATTCGACGACGACGAGTACGACACCATCGGCGGCTTGGTCACCGCGGCGATCGGCCATCTGCCCGAAGCCGGCGAAGAGCTGACGCTCGGGCGCTTCGGCTTCCGCGTCGCGCGCGCCGATGCCCGGCGCCTGCATGTGCTGCACCTGAGCATCCACGGCGATGGCTGAGCGGCGCTGGCGGCACGCACCCGCACGATCGCGGGTACGCATGCTGCTGACGGTCGCGCTGTGGCTGCTGGCGTGCACCGTCGCGGCCGCCGCGCAACGCGCGTCGCCGTCAACCGCGCCGGCCAGCCTGCGCATCGGGGTGATGACGATGCAGCCGGGCGCGGTGTTTTTCGAGCGCTTCGGCCACGATTCGCTGATCGTCGACGACCCCGCGCAGGCTGCGCCGGTCTCGTACAACTTCGGCTTTTTCAATCTCGACGAGCCAGGATTCCTCGGCAACTTTGCGCGCGGCCACATGACCTACCAGCTGGTCGCGCTGCCGCTCGACGCCGACCTGCGGTATTACCAACAGGTCGGTCGCGGCGTGTCGATCCAATGGCTCGACCTCAGCGCCGCCCAAGCGCACGGCATCGCCGAGGCGCTGGCGATCAACGCGCGACCGCAAAATGCGCGCTACCGCTACGAGTACTTCACCGACAACTGCGCCACCCGCGTGCGCGATGCGATCGACACCGCGTTGCGCGGCGGACTGAAACGGCAGCTCGACGGCCGCTCGCGCGGCAACACCTATCGATCTTCCGCGGTGCGGCTGGCGTCGCCGGCAGCGTGGATGTGGCTCGGCTTCGACATCGGCCTCGGCCCATTGGCCGACCAGCCGCTGAGCATGTGGTACGACGCCTATGTGCCGATGCGGCTCGCCGAGGCGCTGCGCGAGGTCAAGGGCAGCGAAGGCCGTCCGCTGGTCGCGTCGGAGCAGGTGATCCTGCCGCACCGCATCGCGCCGGAACCGGCGGACGCGCCGCGCCTGCTGTGGCCGTGGCTGCTCGCCGGCCTCGCGATCGCGACGATCGCACTGTGCGCCGGCCGCGCCGCGCCGCGCGCGCTCGCCGCCGTCGCGATGGCGCTGTGGACGCTGTGCGCGCTGCTCGGTGCGCTGATGCTGTTTTTGTGGCTGGGCACCGAGCATCGCTATGCGTGGGGCAATCACAACCTGCTGCTGTTCTGCCCGCTGTGCGTGTTGCTGCTGCCGGGCGGCTGGCGGATCGCGCGCGGACGCGCGGCCGGGCCATGGTTCGACCGCTGGCTGGCGGTGATCGCCAGCGCAGCGGTGGTTGCGCCGTTCCTGCTGTGGCTGGCGCTCGACGCGCAGCGCAATGCGCCGTGGATCGCGCTGCTGCTGCCGATCCATCTGGCGCTGTACGCGGCATTGCGCTCGCCGAGGCTTGTCGGCGACAGCCACTGAAGGCACGATGCGCGGCATGACCACGACCAGCCCTGCGCCGACCGCAGCCAGGCCCGACATGCCTGCGTGCGTGGTCAACTGCGCGATCTACAACGCCTATGGCAAGGTCCGCAACATCACGCTCGACGAAATCAGCGACGTGCTCAAGGTCGACGACGGCAGTTTTGTTTGGGTCGGCCTTTACGAGCCTGGCGACGAGGTGCTGGAAAAGCTGCAGGAGGAGTTCGACCTGCACGATCTCGCGATCGAGGACGCGCACTGTGCGCATCAGCGGCCGAAAGTCGAAGCCTACGGCGATTCGCTGTTCATCGCGGTCAACACCGCGCAGGTGATCGACGAGCGCATCCGCTACGGCGAGACCCACGCCTTCCTCGGCACCCGCTACCTAGTCACCGTGCGCCATGGCGCGTCGCTGTCGTATGCGCCGGTTCGCGCGCGGCTGGAGCGCGAGCCGGGCCTGCTCGAACTTGGCCCGGCCTGTGCGCTGTACTCGGTGCTCGATACCGTGGTCGACAACTACCTGCCCATCGTCGACGAGTTCAAGGACACCCTGATCCTGCTCGAGAACGACATCTTCAGCGATACCTTCCGGCGCGGCCTGTTGCGGCGGCTGTACGACCTCAAGCGCGAGCTGACCTATATGCGCGTTGCGGTGACGCCGCTGCAAGACGTGCTGTCGCAGCTGGTGCGCGCGCCCAACGCGCAGATCCCACCGGAAGTGCGGCTGTACTTCCGCGACGTGCTCGACCACTCCGTGCGCATCAACGAGACCATCGATGCGTTGCACGACATGCTCACCACCGCGCTGGGCGTCAACCAGGCGCTGGTCACCCTGGCGCAGGGCGAGGTGGTCAAGCGGCTGGCCGGCTGGGCCGCGCTGCTCGCCGCGCCGACGCTGATCGCCAGCTGGTACGGCATGAACTTCGCGCACATGCCCGAGCTGCCCGGCGCGCATAGCTACTTTGTGGCCATCGGCATCACCGTCGTCACCGTCGTCACCGTCGTCACCGTCGTCAGCCTGTACGCGTATCTGCGCAAGGTACGCTGGCTCTAACAGGTTGTTGAAAAACGCACTTCCTGTGCGTTTTTCACGTCGCCCGTCCGGTCCATGCCCGGACGGTCTGCCGACGAATCAAGCGCCCACGCGCTGGTTCCGCCGACGCGATCCTCCTTGGCCGCACGAGCAGGGTATTTTTCAACCGCCTGCTCGCGCCTGTCGACAGATGCGGAGTCGGTCCGCGCTGCGTCTGCGGGGCAACGCGGCTTCGACCAAAGTCGTAGCCCGGCCCGCAACGTCGCGCCGATTGCGCATTGACCGTCCGGTGCGTAGCGGCGACCCTGCATGCAGCCAAACCACGAGGTGGGTCGATGAAAGCTGGCTTCGCAAGATTCGCATGGCCTGCACTCGCCGTGCTCGGCGCGTTCTGTCTGGGCACGATCGCGCTGCGTCGCGGCGAGCAGATCAACGCGCTGTGGATCGTGATCGCGGCGGTGTCGATCTATCTGGTCGCCTACCGCTACTACAGCCTGTTCATCGCCAATAAGGTGATGGCGCTCGATCCGACCCGCGCCACGCCCGCGGTGCTGCGCAACGACGGTCTCGACTTCGTGCCGACCAACAAGCATGTGCTGTTCGGCCACCACTTCGCCGCGATCGCCGGTGCCGGTCCGCTGGTCGGCCCAGTGCTCGCCGCGCAAATGGGCTACCTGCCCGGCCTGCTGTGGCTGATCGCCGGCGTGGTGCTGGCCGGCGCGGTGCAAGACTTTATGGTGCTGTTCATTTCCAGCCGCCGCGACGCCCGCTCGCTCGGCGATCTGGTGCGCGAGGAGATGGGGCGCGTCCCCGGCACGATCACCCTGGTCGGCGCGTTTCTGATCATGATCATCATCCTCGCGGTGCTGGCGATGATCGTGGTCAAGGCGCTGGCGGAAAGCCCATGGGGCATGTTCACGGTGATGGCGACGCTGCCGATCGCGATGCTGATGGGCGTGTACATGCGCTATCTCCGCCCTGGCAGGATCGGCGAAATCTCGATCATCGGCATCGTGTTGCTGCTGCTGTCGATCTGGCTCGGCGGCAAGGTCGGCGCGCACCCAACGTGGGGGCCGGCGTTCACCTTCACCGGTACGCAGATCACCTGGATGCTGATCGGCTACGGCTTCGTCGCGGCGGTGTTGCCGGTGTGGCTGATTCTCGCGCCGCGCGACTATCTGTCCACTTTCCTCAAGATCGGCACCATCATCGCGCTGGCGATCGGCATCGTGATCGTGATGCCCGAGCTGCGCATGCCCGCGCTCACCCAGTTCACCGACGGCAGCGGGCCGGTGTGGAAGGGCGGGTTGTTTCCGTTTTTGTTCATCACCATCGCCTGCGGCGCGGTGTCGGGTTTCCATGCGCTGATCGCGTCGGGCACCACGCCCAAGCTGCTCGCCAACGAAGGCCACATGCGTTACATCGGCTACGGCGGCATGCTGATGGAATCCTTCGTCGCGATCATGGCCCTGGTGGCGGCGTCGGTGATCGAACCGGGCATCTATTTCGCGATGAACGCGCCCGCGGTAGCCGTGGGCAGCGATGTGGTCGCCGTCGCGGCCAAGGTCAGCGAGTGGGGCTTCCTGCTGACGCCGGAAATGCTCACCGCCACCGCCAAGGACATCGGCGAAAACACCATCCTCGCGCGCGCCGGCGGCGCGCCGACGCTGGCGGTGGGCATCGCGCAGATCCTGCACAGCGTGCTGCCGGGCGAGAACACCATGGCGTTCTGGTATCACTTCGCGATCCTGTTCGAGGCGCTGTTCATCCTCACCGCGGTCGACGCCGGCACCCGCGCCGGACGCTTCATGCTGCAGGACCTGCTCGGCACGTTCGCACCGGCGCTGCGCCGCACCGAGTCGTGGACCGCCAATGTGATCGCCACCGCCGGCTGCGTCGCGCTGTGGGGCTATTTTCTGTATCAGGGCGTCATCGATCCGCTCGGCGGCATCAACACCCTGTGGCCGCTGTTCGGCATCGCCAACCAGATGCTCGCCGGCATCGCGCTGATGCTGTGCACGGTGGCGCTGTTCAAGATGAAGCGCGGCCGCTATGCGTGGGTGACCATCGTGCCGGCGACGTGGCTGTTGATCTGCACCACGGCGGCGGGTTTCATCAAGATCTTCCATCCCGAGCCGGCGCTGGGTTTCCTCGCGCAGGCGGCCAAGTACCGCACCGGCATCGCCGCCGGCGACGTCGTCGCGCCAGCCAAGAGCCTCGAACAGATGCAGCAGATCATGATTAACAGCTACGTCAATACAGGGCTGGCCGCGCTGTTTTTGTTTGTGGTGTTCAGCGTGCTGGTTTACGCGCTGCGCGCGGTACGCAAGGCGCGCGCCAACCCCGAGCGCAGCGACCGCGAAACCCCACGCGTCGCGCTCAGCGCCGAGCAGCAGACGCTGTACGGCTGATGGGCAGCGCGCTCGTCACCGCCGGCCATTTCGCCGCGCACAAACTAGTGTGGCGGCGGCTGGTGCAGACCGCGCGGCTGTGCTGCGGCGTACCGGACTACGACAACTACGTACGCCACATGCTCGACAAGCATCCAGACCGCGAGGTGATGGACTACCCGACGTTCTTCGGCGAGCGTCAGCAGGCGCGCTTCGGCGGCGGCAACGGGTTTCGCTGCTGCTGAGTGCGTGTTGCGGGGTGGCCTCCAGCCAACCCTGCGTTCGTGGAGCGGCCATGGCCGCAATGGGCGTTACCGGCAATGCCCTGTCGCGGCCATGGCCGCTGCTACCAGAACACCGCGCCGGCGAATCCATCGACACGATAGCGCACGCTATCAACCCGTCACTCGCCGATGTGCTGCTTCAGCCAGCCGTTGACCGTGTCGTGCCACAGGATGCTGTTCTGCGGCTTCAGCACCCAGTGGTTCTCGTCGGGGAAGTACAGAAACTTCGAGTCGATGCCACGGCGCTGCAGCGCGCTGAACGCAGCGACGCCCTGCTCGACCGGAATCCGCAGGTCTTGCTGGCTGTGGATGACTAGCATCGGCACGCGCCAATCCTTGACGTGATTGACGGGATTGAATTTCTCGTAACTTTTCGGGTTGTCGTAGGGCGTGCCGCCGTTTTCCCATTCGCTGAACCACAGCTCCTCGGTGCTATAGCCCATCATGCGGTTGTCGAACACGCCGTCGTGGTCGACGAAGCACTTCCATGCCTTGTTCCAGTTGCCGGCCATCCAGTAGACCATGTAGCCGCCGTAGCTGGCGCCGAGTGCGCAGGCGCGGTCTGCGTCGAGAAAGTCGTACTGCGTCTGCACCGCCGCCCAGCCCTTCTGCAAGTCTTCGAGCGGGCGATCGCCCCAGTGCTCGCTGATCGCATCGGTGAACGCTTGGCCGTAGCCGGTGGAACCGTGAAAATCGATCATCACCACCGCATAGCCCTGGCCGGCATAGGTCTGCGGATTCCAGCGCGTGCTCCAGCCGTTGCCAAAGCTGCCCTGCGGGCCGCCGTGGATCAGGAACGCGACCGGATACTTCCTGCCGGCGACGTAGTTCCACGGCTTGACCACGTAGCCGTGCACGGTGTCGTTGTTCCAGCCCTTGAAGGTGAACTGTTCGAAGTCGCCGAACGCGACGTCAGCGACCATTTCGCCCGCGTCCGGCGTGATCGCACGCTCGGGTGCGCCGTCGAGGCGGGTGGTGAATAGCTGGTCGCCGGATTTCAGCGTATTGCGCGCGAACGCAAGCGTGTGCCTTGCCGGCTGTGAAGCGGCCGGTTGTGAACCAGCCGGCTGAGAATCAGCAATATCGAACGCCGACACCGAACCATCGCCGACGATCTTGGTCGCCGCGCCGGTGGCAATGTCGATCGCGAACAGCGGATGCTCGCCGACGTTCTGCGCGGTGGTGTAGATGGTTTTCTGATCGGCCGACAGCGTAATGCCATCGGCCGAGCTGTCCCACGTCGGCGCGATCTCGCGGCTCGTGCCGTTCGCCAGATCCATGGCCATCAGCGCGAAGCGGTCGGCCTCGAAACCGGGGCGCTTCATCGCGCGGTAGTACAGCGTGCCGCCGTCGCTGCCGAACACCGGGCCGGTGTCCCATGCCGGGTTGGCGGCGGTGAGGTTCTTCGCGCTGCCGCTGCCATCGGCGCTGACCTGATAGAGATCGAAGTTGGTCGACCACGGCTCGCTGCGATCGGCCTTGCGCGCGCTGAGCACCAGCGATTTGCCATCCGGCGCCCAGGCGTACTCGTCATTGTCGCCGAACGGCTTCGAGGGCACATCGCCGATCACGTCGGCACCGACCAGGGTCGCGCTCGCCACAGCTGCGGCCTTCGCGCCGGAGGGCAGCGTGGCGACGAACACGCGGTTGAGACGGCCGTCGTTCCAGGTGTCCCAGTGACGGATGAACATGCGCTCAAACACCTTGCCGCTCGACTTGGCTTTTTCGGACGTCTCGAGCTTCTGCTTGCCGCATGCGAAGTCGGCTTTGCACTCGGCAAACGCACCGGCGCTGAACGCAATGCGCGCGCCGTCCGGCGACAACTTGTAGCTGTCGAGATCATTCGCGAACGCGGTGAGCTGACGCGGCGTGCCGCCGGCCGTTGGTATCGCGTACAACTGCGAGCTGCCGGATTTGGCGCTGAGGAAATACACCGTCGCGCCGTCGGGCGAAAACGCCGGCGAGTTAACGTTCCAGCCGTCCGGCGTGAACCGCACCGGCGGTGCGGTATCGCGCGCATACAGATCCTCGATCCACAGCGAGGTGCTGCGCTTTTCGAGCGCGCCGTCGATGACGGCCTTGGCAAACACCAGCTTGCGGCCGTTGGGCGACAGCGTCGGCGACGAGTAGCGGTCGAGCTTGACCATGTCGCGCACGTCAAAACCGCGCATCGCGGCGAGTGCCGGCATCGCCGCGAGCAGGCACAGCGGCAGCAACGCCAACCGAGGCAGATTCATTCGCAGCGTCATCGGGATCTCCGGCACGGTAAACGGCCGATGGTAGACGCTGGCGGCCATCCGCCGCAAAAGGACACGATCGATCGACGCCCGATGCCGTCATCCCGGCGCAAGCCGGGACCCAACTTGACTCCCTGGCCGAGCGTTCGCGCAGCCGAAACCTGGGTCCCGGCTTGCATCGGGACAGCGGCCCTGATGCGCGGCTTGCTTATTTCAGACCGGCAGCGGGCTTGATCGGCGTCGCGGCCGTGTCCTGCTTCGCGCCGCTGCGGTACAGCAGCCAGCCGACGATGACGAGCACCGCCAACCCGACCCACTGGCCGAACTGGAGGCTTTCCGGCAGCGCCAGCACGTCGGCGCGTTTGGACAGCACGATCGGAATCGCGATCGCGATGCCCATCAGCGCCTCGCCGGTAATCAGGCCGGCGGAGAACAGCGTGCCGGGACGATGCAGGCGATCGCGTGCGTCTTCGTCGCCGGCGGCAAGCTTGTGCTTGCGTTCGACAAAGTGCGACAGCAGGCCACCGAGGAAGATCGGCACCATCAATTCCAGTGGCAGGTAGATGCCGATCGCCGCGGCGAGCACCGGCACGCGAAATCTCGACTTGCGCGACTTCAGCCATTCGTCGAGCGCGATCACCAGCGCACCGATGCCGACACCGATCGCGATCATCGTCCACGGCAGTTCGCCGCCGAACATGCCTTTCGCTACCGACGCCATCAGCGTGGCCTGCGGTGCGGACAGCGCATTGGGATACTCCGGCGTCGGCGCGCCGATGCCGTAAGCCGCCGACAGCAGATTCAGCACCGGCGCCATGATCAGCGCGCACGAGAACGCGCCGATCGCCAGCATCAGCTGTTGCTTCCACGGCGTCGCGCCGACGATGTAGCCGGCTTTGAGGTCTTGCAGGTTGTCGCCGCCGACCGCGGCCGCGCAGCACACCACCGCACCGATCATGATCGCGGCGACCGCGCCGATCGGCGAGTCGCGTCCGAGCAGAAACACCAGCACCACCGACGCGAACAGAATCGTCGCGATGGTGATGCCGGAGACCGGGTTATTCGAAGAGCCGACCAAGCCGGCGAGATACGCCGACACCGACACGAACAGGAAGCCGGCGACGATCATGATGATGGTCATCGGGATGCTGACCAGCCATTGCCCGACGATGGCCTGGTACAGCAGCGCCAGCGGGATCACGAAGATGACCAGTGCGACCAGCATCCATTTCATCGGCAGGTCACGTTCGGTCTCGGCGACCACCTCACCGCTGCCCTTGCGCGCAGCGGCGAGGCCGCTGCGGATGCCCGACGCCAGCGACTTGCGCAGCGAGAACAGTGTCCATACGCCGCCGATCAGCATGGTGCCGACGCCGAGATAGCGCACCTTGGCGCTCCAGATCGCGAATGCGGTGTCGACCGCACCCACGCCTGCGACCTTGGCGGCCAGCGCCGGATCGGTGTCCATGAAAAATGCGCTGTAGATCGGGATCGCGACATGCCACGACAGCACCGCGCCCGACACCACCACGATGCCGACGTTGAGGCCGACGATGTAACCGACGCCGAGCAGCGCCGGCGACAGGCCGGTGCCGAGGTAGGCGAGAAACTTGCCGAAGAATCCGCCGACCGCCGCGCTGTCCGGAATCAGCCGCAGCCCGCTCGCCGCACCGAGCTTGACCAGCGCACCGATCCCTCCCGACAGCGCGAGAATCTTCAGCCCCGGGCCGGGATTGTCGCCGGCCTTCAGCACCTCGGCCGCGGCCTTGCCTTCGGGAAACGGCAGCGGCTCCTCGACGATCATCGTGCGCCGCAGCGGCACCGAAAACAGCACCCCGAGCAGGCCACCCAGGCCGGCGATCGCCAGCACCCACGAGTAACGGAAGTCCTGCCAGTAGCCGAGGATGATCAGCGCCGGGATCGTGAAGATCACCCCGGCCGCGATCGACGAGCCCGCCGATGCGCCGGTCTGCACGATGTTGTTTTCGAGGATGGTGCCGCCGCCGAGCAACCGCAGCACGCCCATCGACACCACCGCCGCCGGGATCGCGGTGGCGATGGTCAAGCCGGCAAACAGGCCGAGATAGGCGTTGGCGGCCGATAGGATCATCGCCAGCACGATCGCCAGCAGCACGGCGCGGAAGGTGAGTTGCGGCGGAGCCGGCTGGTTCATCGTCTGTCTCGCAAGGCGTGGAAGACCGCAACGCTACGTGCAACGGACGCAACAAGTCCAGGCAAGCAGTGACTGCATGGTGGGTCGTGATGGATTCGAACCATCGACCAGCGGATTAAAAGTCCGATGCTCTACCGACTGAGCTAACGACCCGTGCAACGGCCCGACCTTGCGCCGGGGCGTGCATTCTAGCCCAAGGCGCTCATACGACGTAACGCGTGGGATCGGGCACGCCCGCGGCGCGGAAACCTTCGGCGCGCAATCGGCAAGCATCGCAGTGACCGCAGGCGCGGCCGTCGGCATCGGCGCGGTAGCACGACACGGTCTGTGCGAAGTCGACGCCCAGGCGCAGGCCTTCGCGGACGATGTCGGCCTTGCTCATCCACTGCAGCGGCGCGTGGATGCGCAGGCCGGCGCCTTCGACGCCGGCCTTGGTGGCGAGGTTGGCGAGTGTCTCAAACGCGGCGATGAACTCCGGGCGACAATCCGGATAGCCGGAATAGTCGACCGCGTTGACGCCGCAAAAGATATCCGCCGCGCCCGACACCTCGGCCCAGCCGAGCGCCACCGACAGCATGATGGTGTTGCGCGCCGGCACGTAGGTGACTGGAATCGCGCTGGCCGCCACGCCGCCGGGCATCGGATCGGTAACTGCGGGGTCGGTATCCACCGGCACCTCGATGTCGTCGGTCAGCGCCGAGCCGCCGATCGCGCGCAGGTCGACGTTGACCACCTTGTGGCCAACCGCGCCGAGCGCGTCGGACACGCGCCTGGCGGCATCGAGCTCGGAGGTGTGACGCTGGCCGTAGGCGACGCTGAGCGCGTGCACGGCAAAGCCCTGCTCGCGCGCCAGCGCAACGACAACGGCGGAATCCATACCGCCAGAGAGGAGGACGACTGCGTGTTTCATTGGGAGGCGGGAGGCGATGGGGGGTTTGTTGTCATCCCGGCGCAAGCCGGGACCCAAGCTTGCAACTGCCGCGTACGGTACAGCGCATGTCCTCGGCGCAGAGAGGTTTTAACTTTGAACCCCGACTTGCGCGGGATGACAAGATGGAATCCGCTGCCAATTGCGCCAACGCGCTCCTCACCGCCCCGGCTCGTCGTTCCACAGCAGCTTGTGCAGCTGCATCTGAAACTTGACCGGCAGCCGATCAGCGACGATCCAGTCGGCGAGCGTGCGCGCATCGAGTTCGGACTTGCTGGGTGAAAACAGCACGTCGCAGCGCTGCGCGAGGCCGTGCTCGGCGACGATGCCGCGCGCCCAGTCGTAGTCGTCGCGGCCGCACAGCACAAACTTGACCTGATCGTGCGCGGTCAGCAGCGCAAGATTCTGCCAACGGTTGCGCGAAGCCTCGTGCGAGCCGGGCGTCTTGATGTCGAGCACCCGCGACACGCGCGCATCGACCTCGGAGATATCGATCGCGCCGGAGGTCTCCAGCGACACGCTGTAGTCGGCGTCGCACAGGCGTTGCAGCAGTGCGATGCAGCGCTTTTGCGCCAGCGGTTCGCCGCCGGTCACGCAAACACGGCGCACGCCGTGGCCGGCGACCTCGCGCATGATCGCGTCGATGTCCCGCCACTCGCCGCCGTGGAAGGCATACGCGGTGTCGCAGTATTGGCAGCGCAACGGGCACCCGGTCAGGCGCACGAACACGCTCGGCCAGCCGGCGTCGCGGGCTTCGCCCTGCAGCGACAGGAAGATCTCGGTGATGCGCAGACGGCCGGTTGCCGAAGCGACGGCCGCAGCATCGGTGACGACGGCGTTCATGCGGAGAATTTTACGCCGGTAGGAGCGCGGCGATCAGCGCAGCTGGTTCAGCTGGATCGCGCGCAGGCGGTCGTCGGCGGTGCGGGCGGCATCGGTGCCGGGGTACTGCGAGACCACGCGCGCCAGGGTCGCCTCGGCGGTGCCGAGGTCCTGCAGCCCGAACTGCGACAGGCCGACCTTCAGCAAAGCCCCCGGCGCCTTGTCATGGCTCGGGTAGCGATCGAGCAGCGCCTGGAACTGCTGCTGCGCGAGCGCGTAATTTTGGATGACGTAGTAGCTCTCGCCGAGCCAGTACAGCGCATTGGGCGCGTACGACCCGCTCGGGAACGACTGCAGAAACGTCTGGAACAACTGCGCCGACTCGGCGTACTGGCCGGCCTTCAGCGCATTGAAGGCGACCTCATAGGCGCCGCGCTCGTCGGCGGTCTGGGCGATGCTGCCGGGGTCGCCGTCCGTCGACGGCGGCACGTCGCCGGTAGGCGCAGCAGCCGCAGGTGTCCTTGGCGCGGAAGCCGCGGGTGTCGGTAGCGAATTCGGATCCAGCGTCGCGGCCGCGCCGCCACTGCTCTCGATGCGGTTGAGACGGCCGTCGAGGTCGAGGTATTGACTGCGGTTGGTCGATTTGAGCTGCTCGTTTTGCTGCTGCAGTTCTTCGATCTGCGCGCGCAGCGCCTGCAGATCGCCGCGCAGCTGGGTGATCTGGTTGAGCAGGTCGACGTTGCCCTGGTTGCTGGCGGCCTGCTGCTCAAGCGCACCGACCCGATCGGCTAGGCTTGTGCGTTGCGCAAACGCGGGCGCGGCGGCCACCAGGGCCGCCGCGAACGCCATCGTTGTCACGATCGAAAACTTCATCACGTCGCCGATGGATTACTGGGCGGTGTAGACGAGCTCGACGCGACGATTCTTGGCCCAGCAATCCTCGCTCGACTCGGTGCAGGTCGGACGCTCTTCGCCGTAGCTGATGACCGTCTGCTGCGATGCCGAACCACCGTTGGCCTGCAGCGCCGACGACACCGCGTTGCCGCGACGCTCGCCGAGACCGATGTTGTACTCGCGGCTGCCGCGCTCGTCGGCATTGCCCTCGAGGGTCATGCGCGCCGACGGACGGTCGCGCAGGTACTTGGCGTGGCAGGCCATCGCGGCCTGGAACTCCGGGCGCAGCGCATCCTGGTCGAGATCGAAGTACACCACCCGCTGGCGCAGGCAGGCGTCGGTGTCGAGATCGCCCGGGCCATAGGCACCGGCGGTGGTCGGCGGCGTCTGATCGACCGTGCCGGTGCTGGGGCCGTCGGTCATCGGCGGCGGGACTTCTTTGACCTTCTTGGAGCAGGCGACTGCCGCGGTGCACAGCACGGCGGTCAGCAGGACGCGGGTAGTGGTGTTCATCTCGTCGAATCCTTTACGGTGTGGAGGTGGTGGCGCGTGTGCGGTGGAGGTGTCGGCTAGACCTGTTCGGATTTGGATCAGCGTTGCGTGCGATAAGGTCCCCATGCTGGTTCGCGCACGTCCCCGTCGGCAAGCACGAGGCGCTGCCGGACCCGGCCATCGGCCGACACCGCATACAACACCCCCCGCCTGCCTTCGCGGGCCGCATACAGGACCATGCCGGCGTTCGGCGCAAAACTCGGCGATTCGTCGAGCGAGCCTGGCGACAGCGTGGACCAGCGCGGCGAGCCGAGGCTGCGATCCAACAACGCGATACGGTACACGTTGCCGCTGCCCTGCGCCACGGCGATCTTCTTGCCGTCGAACGAGACGCTGGCGCTGGCGTTGTAATTGCCCTGGAAGGTCACCCGGGTCGCGCCGCCGCCGCTGGCCGACGCCTGATAGATCTGCGGGCGGCCGCCGCGGTCGGAGGTGAAGTAAATGGTGCCGCCATCGGCGCTCCAGCTCGGCTCGGTGTCGATGCCGAACTGGTTGGTGACCTGGGTCAGCGCCTTGCTGCCGAGGTCCATCACGTAGATCTCGGGGTTGCCGCTGCGCGACAGCGTCAATGCCAGGCGGCGACCGTCGGGCGAGAACGCCGGCGCGCCGTTGATGCCGCGGAAACTCGCGACCAGCTCGCGACCGCCGCTGGTGATGTCCTGGATATAGATCGACGAGTTGCCGCGCTCGAAGCTGACATAGGCGATCTTGCGGCCGTCGCTGCTCCACGACGGCGACAGCAGCGGCTCTGGCGAGCGCACCACGGTCTGCGGGTTGTAGCCGTCGGCGTCGGCGACCATCAGCGCGTAGCGGCTGCCCTGGCCGCTGCCGGTGGCGGTGATGTAGGCGATCCGCGTCCAGAACGCGCCGCGCACGCCGGTGATTTTTTCGTAGATCGCATCGGCGATCTGGTGCGACACGTCGCGCATCGCGCTGGCACCGGCGGTCATCGCGAAGCCGAGCAGGCGTTCTTGCTTGGCGACGTCGAAGAGTTCGTATTCGACGCGGTAGCTGCCGCTGCCGGCATCGACGACGCGGCCGACGACGAGGTAATCCTGTTTCAGCAGTCGCCAGGTCGGGTATTGCACCTCGCCGCCGCGGGTCGGCTTCTCGATCATGCTGGCCTCGGGCAGGCTGCGGAACTGGCCGGAACGGTCGAGGTCGGCGCGGATCACGCCAGCGACGTCGGTGGCTGGCGCAGTGCCGCTGCCCTGATACGGCATCGGCACCACCGCGATCGGCGCCGCCGATGCGTTGCCGCCGACGATGTCGATTTCGAGGCCTCTTTCCTGCGCCGATGCGAGATGTGCGGCGGCGATCAGCGGGATCAACAGAAAAAAGGCGGCGATGCGGTACAGGGATCGTTTCATGGGCATGCGCGGACTCGGAAAACCAAAGGCTGACAGGATGTGTGTGAACAATGTCGCAAAGATGAACGCGGCCGGACCATCACGAGACGCCGCGTGCCGTGTCGATCGGCCACTCCCGCCGACCAAGGCTGTTGTAGCCGCGGTGGCCGCGATGGCGGTAGACCCAGATGGGCATCGCGGCTTCCGCCGCTGCTACAGCACGGGCCACGACGAGGCTTTCAACGGTCTTGCGCCTCGAAATTCAGCAGCAATGTGCGGTTGAAGACCGTCTCGAAGCCGGCATACGGCAGCGGCTGCGCCCTCAACACCGCAGCCTCGACAGAACGGCGGCCGGCGGCGTCGAACGGACAGCTGTCGGCGACCAACGCGTCGATCACTTCGCCACCGGGCAGCTGGCGGATGGTGATGCGGCAACGCTGGCCAATCGGCACGTTGTCCGGACGCCTCCAGTTGCGCACCACAGCCTCCTGGATCGCGGCGGCGTAACGTGCCGCAAGCCCGGCATCGGCACCCTCGTTGCCTGGCGGCGGCGACACGCTCGCCGCGGCCTGCCTCGACGCCTGCCCGGCGCGGATGTCGGCGATCTGCTTGAGCTTCTGCTCGGCGAGGTCGGCTTCGCGGCGGATTTTTGCGCGCTCGGCCTGGATCTTTTTCAGCTCGTCGTCGCGCTGCTGGTCGGCGAGGCGCTGTTTCTTTTCGGCTTCTTCCTGCTTGAGGCGCTCGGTGAGGTCGATCTGCTCCTGGCGGCGTTGTTCTTCCTGCTCGCGTTCGCGGGTCTCGGCGGAGATTGCGTTGCGGTCGACCTGCTCCTGCTCGATCGCGGCCGGCTCGGGAATTACCGCCTGCGCCTGCGGCTGCGGCGGCACCGGCGCATCCTCGGGGATCGGTTCGGGCAGCGGCTGCGGCGGCGGCGTGGTGTCTTCCTCGACTGGCGGCGGCAGCGGTTCGGGGGGCGGCGGCAGCGGTTTGACCGGGTCGGGACGCCTCTCCAGGGTGCGCTGCATCGCTAACGACAGCTCGCTTGCGTCGATCAGTTCGGCGCTGACCGGCGAGCCGGCGGCCGACAGCGGCGTCGCCGCGCGCGTCCACCACAGGCCTGCGAGCAGCAGCACAAACAGCAGCGCGTGCAGCACCAGGGCGAGCGCCACCGCCAGCACGGTGTCGCCGCGCGTTTCGCGCATTACTTGCCGCCCTCCGGCTGACTCATCAGCCCGACCTTCTCGACGTTGGCCTTTTGCAGCAGCACCATCGCGTCCATCACGCGCTGGTAGTTGGCCTGACCGTCACCGGCGACAAACACCGCCTGTTCGGGGTTCTGCTGGATGATCGCGCGCACCTTGGCCTCGAGTTCGGCGGCACTCACCGCCTCGTTGCTGCCGGCTTTGATCGCGAGGAAATAATTGCCGTCGGTGTCGACGCTGACCACCATCGGATCTTTCTTTTCCTCGATCGACTTGGCGTTGGAGTTGGGCAGACTGACGTCGACGCCGAGGTTCATCAGCGGCGCGGTGACCATGAAGATGATCAGCAGCACCAGCATCACGTCGATGTAGGGCACGACGTTGATCTCGGCTTTGAGCTTGCGTTTGCGGCGGCGGCCGGAGGCGTTCAGCGCCATGGGTGGACTCCCTCGATTCGGGACCGGGGACCGGGGACACGGGACCGGGAACAGCGGGAGCGGGAGTCCGCGAATGACGCAAAAGTCGCGAAAAGAGAAACGCCGCAGCTGCGATGCCGCATGCGCCGACGATCCAGCCTTCGACCGCTCTTCTTCGCGTTCTTCGCGTCATTCGCGGACACGTTGTTCGCTCTGACCGGTCCCCAGCCCCCGATCTCCGATCCCGGCTCAATCATCGAGATGCGCCTGGCGCTGCAGGATCGACGAGAACTCCTCGCCGAAGGCGTCGTAGCGCACGCCGATGCGCTCGACCTTGGTGGCGAAGCGGTTGTAGGCCCAGACCGCCGGGATCGCCGCGAACAGGCCCATCGCGGTGGCGATCAGCGCCTCCGAAATGCCCGGCGCGACGCTGGCGATGGTGGCTTCCTTGACATTGGCCAAGCCCTGAAACGAAATCATGATCCCCCACACCGTGCCGAACAGGCCGACGTAGGGGCTGATCGAGCCGACGTTGGCGAGGAACTCGAGATTGCGCTCGAGCCCGTCGAGCTCGCGCGAGGTGGTCACCCGCATCGCGCGCTGCGCGCCTTCGAGCTGGATACGCGCATCGATGCCGCGGCGCTCGCGGACGCGGTTGAACTCGCGGAAGCCGCCCTCGAAGATCGCTTCCAGTCCGCCGCTGTCGCGCTGGCGGTCGGTGGCCCCGGCGTAGAGTTTGGCGAGATCGGCCCCCGACCAGAAGCGCTCCTCGAAGCGTTCGGCTTCCTTTTCGGCGCGGTTGAGCATGCTGTGCTTGCGGAAGATGATGATCCACGACGCCACCGAGGCGACCAGCAGCAGCAGCATCACAAACTGCACCGGCAGCGATGCGTGCAGCACCAGTTGGATAATGTCGAGATGGTTGCCGGCGGCGGCATTGGCGGCCTCCGCGGTGGCCGGATCGGCCGCGAGATCGGCGGCGGCGGTCGCGGCGGCGTCGGGCAGCGCCTCGACCTGGGCCTGCATCAGCATCAGTGCACTCATCCGTTGTTACTCCACGCTCGTTTCGAGGGATTTCAGTTGCTCGTACAGGTCTTGCGGGATGCCGCGCGGGCGAAAATCGGCAGCACCCAGCGCCGCGATCCGCACCTCGGCGTCAAGCAGCGGATCGGCGGCACGATGGATGCGCTGCGCGATCACCAGACTCGCGCGCCGGCAGTCGATCAGCGCCACCGACACCGCCAGCACGTCGTCGAGCCGCGCCGGCGCGCGAAAATCGATCCGCATCGCCCGCACCGCGAAAACAATACCGTGATCATCGCGCAGCGCCTGCTGTCCGTGACCGATCGCCCGCATCCATTCGGTCCGCGCACGCTCGAGAAACGCCACGTAGCGGGCGTGATAGACCACGCCGCCAGCGTCGGTATCTTCCCAATAGACGCGTGTCGGAAGACTGAATACGAGCCGGGACTCGGGACTCGGGGCCTGAGACTCGCAAGTCAAGGAACTAACTCCGTCAACCACATGGGAATTGGCATTGCCGGGAACCGCTGAGTCACAACGCTTCCTCCGAGTCCCGAGTCCCGAGTCCCGAATCCCGTTTCGGCGTCAGCCCCAAATGCAGATACGCCTTCGCCGCCGCCATCCGGCCGCGCGCGGTGCGCACCAGAAAACCTTGTTGAATCAGATAGGGTTCGATCACGTCCTCGAGCGTGCCGCGCTCCTCGGAGAGCGCCGCGGCGATCGATTCGACGCCGACCGGGCCGCCGTCGAAGTTGTCGATGATCAGCTTGAGCAGGCGACGGTCGAGCTCGTCGAAACCCTCCGGATCGACCTGCAGCATCTGCATCGCGGACCTGGCGACCGCGTGGTCGATGCGGCCGTCGGCGCACACTTGCGCGTAGTCGCGCACGCGGCGCAACAGGCGGTTGGCGATGCGCGGGGTGCCGCGCGCACGGCGCGCGATTTCGACCGCCCCCTCGGGCGCGCAGTCGATGCCGAGGATCTGCGCGGAGCGCGTGACGATGCGGGTCAGCTCGTCAGTGCTGTAGAACTCCAGCCGCTGCACGATGCCGAAGCGGTCGCGCAGCGGCGCGGTCAGCAAGCCGGCGCGGGTGGTCGCGCCAATCAGCGTGAACGGCGGCAGGTCGAGCTTGATCGAGCGCGCGGCCGGGC
>JBOHYD010000174.1:0-3293 GCA_050737635.1 Luteimonas sp.
GCGTCTTCGGGTTTCTGCCAGGTCAGCGACAAGTTGACGTTGCCCCAATCGTGCAGGCGGTCGATCCGGTCCTGGTAGATGCGCGCCCAGCTCGGGCCCTGGTAGTAGAGATCCGCGCGCAGGGTCAGATCGCCATGCGCGGTGATAAACGTGTACTGCGGGCTCAGACTGGCGGTGATATGCGGTGCGTTGGGCAGCTCGTTGCCGCCGACATTCTTCGCGAAGCCGGCGCCGCCGTTGGGAGCATCGGTCTCCGGGTTGTAGTAGATCCCCGGGCCCAACAGATAGGCGTATTGTCCCGGCCCGCCGCCCGGGCCCCGATCTTGGCTGAATCCCCCGGTCGCGGTGGTGTAGTTGAGCGTACAGAAACTATTGAGAAAACCGGCATTGTTGAATTGTCGGTTGAACTCGTCTGAGTAATAGTTTTCGAGAGCGGTGGCCACCAGGGCGGTGGGCGCAATGCAGTTGGAGGCTAGCTGCAGCCAGGGCCGCACGATCGTCCAGTCCGGGTTGCCGGCGGTACGGTCCAGCACGTCAATCGAGTACTGGTTGGCACCGATGCGCGTGCGCAGCAGGCCAACATTGCCGCTGAGCTGGAAGGCGGGGCTCGGTTTCCAGACAGCCTCGAACTCAGCGCCCCAGGTCCTGGCGTCGAAGTTTTCGTTCAAGGTGGCGCGGTCCTGGACCTGCGAAACCTGGTAGTCCTTGTAGTCGTTGTAGAACGCGGTGGCATTGAAGACGAGCTTGCCGCCCGCCATCACGTTCTTCATGCCGAGTTCGAGCGCATTGACGTATTCCGGCCTGAACTCGGGGCTGCGCTGCTCGAAGCTGAGTGCGTCCGGATTGGCGTCGATGCCCGGCGAATTGGTGCCGCCGGCCTTGTAACCGCGCGAGGCCGAGGCATAGAACAGCGTGCTGTCGGTGAACGGCAGATCCGGGGACCAGTCGAGCACCAGGCGCCCGGTCGGCTCGTTCCAGCGCTGGCGGATCTCCGCACCGGCCGGATAGCCATAGCCGACATAACCGCCATAGAGTGGGTTTGGATTGTTCGGGTTTGTCGAATCGGCCAACAAGGTCTGGGTCGGCACCGGCGCGGTGGTCTTGCGATCCTGGGTGACGCGCAGGCCCGCGGTCAGCCGGAGGGTGTCGGCGAGTTGCCAGTAGCCCTCGCCGAAGATCGCCGCCGAGCGCGTTGTGGCCACATTGCGGCTGCGGAAGTAGTTATGGCCCTGGCCGTTGATGGACCCCAAAGGATTCGGATCGATATAGACACAAGGGACCTCGATACCCAGGTTGGGGTCGAAGGCAACCGCTGAACCGGCTGGGCAGCGCTTGGGCGCGCCGCCGCCGCCGACACCGTTGAAAAACAGATCGGCCACCGCAGTGAACACATTGTTGAACACGTAATAGCTTTCGTCGATTTCAAAGTCGAGGTAATTGGCGCCGATGCTGAAGTTGAATCGGCCGTCGAACGCGGACTGCAGACGGAACTCCTGCGACCATTGGCTGCTGTCGGCATCGACCAGGTCCACCGCCAGCAGGCGATCGGAGCAACCTAGCTGCGGGTCGCAGTACACGCCGTTGGGCGTCGCGCGGTAGGCCGGCCCAAGTGTTCCGTCGGGCAGGAACTGGACCGCATCGTCGCTGTTGTTGAAGATCGGGTTGGACTGGAAGCGCCCGTAGTCCTGGGTGGAGTAGTAGCGGTCGCGGGTGTACAGGGTCTGCGAGACCAGCGTCAGCTGGTCGCTGATGTCGAAGTCGAAATTGAGCTGCAGCACATCGTTGTCGGCCTTGAACCTGGGATCGTAGGTGGTGGCGATCTCGCGCAGATCGGTCGACTGGGTCACGCCGGCATAGGGGTTGAGACCCGGCGGCAGCAGAGGTTGCGCACCGATAAAGACGCCGTTGTGGTCCAGCAAGATGCCCAGGACTGTGGTGGATGAGCCCAGTATGTACGGCAGGCTGGCGGCATTCGGCACGCCGAAGGCGCCTGCGTCGTAAAGCGAACCATCCCCGCAGGATTGGCTCAGGTAGTTGCGGGCGTTTCCAAACGGCGGGTAACCCTCCGGGCCCGGATCGTTATGGCAGAGCTGCTTGCCGGTGCGCGCGCGCATGTCGTCTTCCTGGAAGTGTTCCCACGCCAGGTTGGCGGTGAAGCGGTCGTTGGGTTGGAACGTGGCCGACAGGCGCGTGGACAGGATGTCGCGGTCGTTGACGTCGTTGCCGGTGACGGTGTTTTGGTCGTAGCCGTCGCGCTTGGTGTACTGGGTGGCTAGGCGCAAGGCGACGCTATCGCTCAGCGGCACGTTGATCATGCCGTTGACGCGACGCGTGTTGTAGTTGCCGATTTCGCCTTTGGCCTCGGCCTCGAAACCCTCGAGGCTGGCTAGGTTGGGGATCATGTTGACCACACCGGCGGTGGCGTTGCGCCCGTACAGGGTGCCCTGCGGACCGCGCAGCACTTCGACGCGCTCGACGTCGAAGTATTCCTGCTCGAACAGGCGATTGCGGATCAGCGGCGTGGAGTTGAAGCTGATCGCCACGGCCGGATCGGTGGTCACCGACAGCGCCTGGGTGCCGATGCCGCGGATCTGGAAGTTGTAGCTGGCGAAATTGGTCTTGCTGAAGCTGACGTTGGGCGTGGCGGTGACCAGATCGGCGCCGGTTTCGATCTTGCGATCGTTGAGGTCTTCGCCGGCGAAGGCGGAGATCGCGATCGGCACCCTCTGGATGTTCTCGACTTTTTTCTGCGCGGTGACGACGATGGTGCCGAAGGTGGTGGTGTCCCTGTCTTTCTGCTGCGCGGCCGTGGGTGCGGTTTGCGGTATTTCCTCGGAGACCGCCGCCACCGGCGTCTCAGCCGCCTGCCCGGCGTCCTCCGGGGCCGTGGTGGTGGTCGGCGCCTGCGTCGCGGCCGGCGTCTCCGCAGGCGTGCTGGAGTCGCTGATCAGGATGGCACCGGACGCGCTGATGACGTAGTGCAGGCCGGTGCCCGCCAGCAGTTCGGTCAGCGCCTGTAGGCCGGGTTTCTCGCCGCGGACCTCGTGACCGGTCTTGCCGGCGGCGAGTCCGGGCGCGTAGAGCAGCTGCTGGCCGCTCTGGCGGGCGTATTCCGACAGCGCGCTGTCGAGCTGCTGTTTGGGAATATCGAAGCGCGCGATCGTCGCGTCACGCGCATGGGCGGCTAGGCAGGGCAGCAACGCCATCGCCAGCAGGCAAGGCTTCACGGCACGGCGCAACGGGTGCCTGCGGACTTTCACTCGCATCAAATTTCCCCTCCCAGGATCGGCACA
>JBOHYD010000175.1:0-11933 GCA_050737635.1 Luteimonas sp.
ATCCGCAGCGAGCGCGGCTTTCATCGTACGCAGTCCGTCGAGTGCGCCGAAGTCGAGATAGCGTCGATACACGAACGGACGCAGCGTCGCGAGAAACGCCTCGCCGGCCGCGATGTCGCCGGCGACCGGCCGCGCCTTCTGCCAGGCATAGCGCTCCCAGTCGCGGCCGTCGCGCTGAAAATACTGCTCCATCGCCGCGAACGACAGCGCCACGCGTCCGGCGCTGCCGAACGGCCGCAGGCGTAGGTCGACGCGGTGGCAGAAGCCGTCGGCGGTGGTCTCGTCGAGCAGCCTGGCGAGCTGCTGACCGAGCCGCGCGAAATAGCTCTCGGCCGCTAGCGGTCGCACGCTTGCGTTCTCGTCGGATCGGCTGTCGCCGTCCTCGGCATAGGCATAGACCAGATCGACGTCGGAGCTGAAGTTGAGTTCGCCGCCGCCGAGTTTGCCGAGCCCGAACACCACCAACCGCTGCACGCGGCCATCGGCTGCGCGCACGACGCCATGGCGCTGCGCGAATTCGCCTTCGAGCGCGGTCAGCGCGGTGTGCAGGCAGTCGTCCGCCAGCTGCGTGCTGCCGGCGAGCGTGGCATCGACCTCGTCGAGGCCGAGCACGTCGCGCCACACCAGTCGCGCGGATTCCGCGGTGCGGTATCGGCGCAGCAGCGCCGGCCACGCGGCGCGGTTGTCGGCGTGCAGCGTCGGCAGCGCCGCCGGCTGCGCGCCGTCATCGGCGGCGAGACGCAGCAGCACGTCGGGTTGTTTGACCAGCACGGCGATCGCAAAATCGCTGGCGAGCGCAACGCGGCGCAGACGCTCGTGAAGCGCGGAATCGGACAGCAGCGCTTGCGGCAATCGCGCCAACGCGCGCGCGACGATCGGATCCGTCGACGCGGCATCAGGCGGGGCAGCACTGGACAGTAGGTCGGACGCTGCGCTCACGGCGCGATTGTGGCATCGGGCATAAAAAAAGCCCGGAGCGGCGGACCGTTTCGGGCTTTTGCTCCCTCCCCCACGTCGGGTGCAGGATGGATCGTGAAGGAATCGTTATCTACTTGCACGCTGCACTGCAAAAAAGCACTGCTCAGTACACAAAGCCGCATGTTGGCCGCCGTCATCGCATGATCCAGACGCCGCATCCGCGCCGCGCCGCCGCAGACAACCCCGTGGCGCGTCGCCCGATCACCGCGCGAGGTGCGCACAGTAGTCCGATGCGCGGCGCAGACGGCCGGCACCATCGGCAGCAAAATCGAGCACCGGCAAGGCACCCTGCGCACAGAGGGTGGTGCGGTCGAGCACCGAGACATAGATGCCCTGCTTGCGCCGCGCGTCGGGCACCTGCTGGGTATAGCAGCGTGTCGGACTGTTCACAAACACGATCCAGCGATGATGAAAGCCGAGTTTGCCGTTGACGTAGGCCGCGTCCTGCGCGCACCACGGCGAGGATGCACCAAGCCCGACCAGCCCGACCGCGGACGCAGTGCCGATTGCCATGCGCTGCGCACGCAGCGTGGCGACGATGCGCCGGTTCAGCGCCGCATCCTGCGTATACGCCGCGATGACCGGCACGCGCGGCGGATAGTGAAACCATGCGATCGCCAAGGCCACCGCGAGGCTGGCGCTACCGGTGATCGTCGTGTGCCACGTGCTGGTGAGCGCGGCCGGTGGCGCGGCGTGCCGCCCGCTCGCCATGCGCTCGCCTGTGGCCTGGATCGCGAGCACGATCAATGCGGCCATCCACGGCAGCCATGCGTATACACGGAACAGCGGCATATTGTGCGAAATCAGCGCATAAGGCACCGCGAGGCTGATCACCGTGGCGACCAGCCACAGCACCCGAAGGCGCGTGTCGGGACGCACCGTGCACATCGCGGCCGCAGCGACCAGTGTCGTTGCCGAAACGGCCGGCAAAAAATCGACAAGCAGCGTCCATAACGCTCTCGCCAGCACGCGAGGCGTCAGATCGACCACGTAGGCAGGGTGGCTGCTGCCTGGCGCGAACAACCCGGCGACAAACGGGTTGTGCGCATGTGCGTTCCACAGCATCGAACCCGCGCCAATGGCCACCAGCACCAGCGTACCGACGATGCGCAGCCGGCGGACATGCGCCGCCGTGGGGGCTGTTGCGCGCGGCGCGCGGTCAAGCATCAGCCACGCCACCATCACAAACGGCGGCAGCAGAAAATCCTCCTTCGCCAGCACCGTCAGTCCGTAGGTACACGCCGCCGACAGCCACCAGTGCGCGCGGCCTTCGCGCCAGCCGCGCCACAATGCAAACAGCGTCAGCAGACCGAACAGATGCGAGATCAGATTGGTCAGCAACCCGAGGTAGGTGGCGTGCTCGAAGGCGCTGACGTGGCTGAAGACGATGATGCCGAACGCCGTGGCGGCGATCAGCGTCGCGGCCAGCGATCCGCGCACAGCAAATACCCGCGCCAGCAGCAGCAACACCAACGCGGCGTCGAGCACGGCCAGGGCGCACAAAAATAGGTACGACGCGGTGACGCCGAAACCGGCCACGAAGAAGATCAGGTTGGCCGACACCGGGCGTTTCCACTGCAGCCCGATGTCGGCGATCTCGCTGCCGACGTTGGCGTAGTCGTCGGGGCGAACCGGATGCGGCACGTGTCCGGGCAGTGCGAACTCGAGCAACGCAAACAGCGCCGCCAACAACAGCAGCGGGGCGATCCAGCGCAGCGATGACGCCTGCGATCGGGCGGTGGCGGACATCGAATCTCGGTGAGGACGCGCGCGCGCGCGGGGCGACAGGATAGCCGCTCGCCGCCGCCCTCCAACGCGGACGCGGCTACGACGGTCGCGGGCGACGTTTGAGGTCGCGGAGGATTTCGCGCGCGGCGTTGCGTCCGGGCAGGCCGGTGACGCCGCCGCCGGGATGCGTGCCGGAGCCGCACAGATACAGTTGACCGAGCGCGCCGCGGTAGTTGCCCTGACCGAGCAGCGGACGCGCGCTGAACAATTGGTCGAGGCCGAGCGCGCCGTGGAAGATGTCGCCGCCGGTCAAACCGAAGCGGCGCTCGAGGTCCAACGGCGACAGCGCCTCATAGCCGAGCACGCTGCGGCGGAAGTTGGGCGCATAGGCATCGACGGTATCGATCATCAGCCTGGCGACGGTGTCGCGGTGCGCGTCCCAACCGCCGTCGACGTCGGGGTGCACGTGCTGGCAGAACAGGCTGGCGACGTGCGCGCCGGGCGGCGCGATTCGCGGATCGACGAGGCTGTCGTCGAGCGTCGATGAGATCACCATCTCGACGATCGGCGCGCGTGCCCAGCCGGGGTTGTGCTGCTTGGACTTGGCATCGAAATACGCCTGCTCGAAATAGCGCAGCGAATGACCGATCAATATCCCGCTCTGGTGGTGCGGCTGCAGCCGCGTGCCCGGCGCGGCGCTGAAATCCGGCAGTTCCGACAGCGCGACATTGATGCGGAACGTGCCCGAGCCGTTGCGATAGCGCGCGATGCGCTGCGCGGTGTCGTCGTCGAGCGCGGCGGGCGCGATCAGTTTGGTGTATAGCAGCTTCGGGTTGAGGTTGGAGACGATGGTGGTCGCGCGCAGCACGCGGCCATCGGCCAGCGCGACGCCGACCGCCCGGGCGCGATCGCCGTCGTGTCGATCGCCGCCGCCGCGATCGACCAGCACCCGCACGACCTCGGCATCGGTGTCGATCGCCACGCCGCGCGCGGCGCATTCCGCCGCCATCGCCTGGGTGATCGCGCCCATGCCGCCGATCGCGTGGCCCCACACGCCTTGCTTGCCGTTGACCTCGCCGAACACGTGATGCAGCAGCACGTAGGCCGAGCCCGGCGTGTACGGACTGGCGAAGTTGCCGACCACCGAGTCCCAACCGAGCACCGCCTTCAGCGGCTCGGACTCGAACCACGCGTCGAGCAGGTCGCCGGCGGATTTGGTGAACAGGTCGAGCAGATCGCGTCGGCCGCGCAGATCGAGCTCGCGCAGCTGCCGCGCCGCCGACAGCGACGCCATCCAGTCGGCGAGCACGAAGCGATCGGACACGTTGGGCGGCGTGCGCATCATCAGTTTGCGCAGCACCGCGACCACGCGGTCGAGCATCGCGGTGTACTCGGGCAGCCGCTGCGCATCGCGCGCCGACCAATGCGCAAGTTGCGCTGGCATGCCCACGCCGCCGAAGCGGAACGCGCGGCCGTCGGGCAACGGCAGAAAGTTGGCATACGGCCGCTCGACCACGCGCAAGCCGTGCTGCGCGAGGCGCAGATCGGCGATCACCTGCGGATTGAGCAGGCTGACGGTGTAGCTGGCCGTGGAATTGCGGAAACCTGGGTGGAATTCCTCGGTGACCGCGGCGCCGCCGACGATGCCGCGCCGCTCGAGCACGCGCACGCGCAATCCGGCACCGGCGAGATACGCCGCG
Organism: Luteimonas sp.; assembly: GCA_050737635.1. Taxonomy (GTDB): domain Bacteria; phylum Pseudomonadota; class Gammaproteobacteria; order Xanthomonadales; family Xanthomonadaceae; genus Luteimonas. Next base: position 4,407 of record JBOHYD010000175.1, read on the forward strand.
CAGACCAGGCCGTTGTGGCCGCCGCCGACGATCAGTACGTCGCTTTCGGTTGTCGAGGTCATAGGCGCTCCCACGCGGCGATGGCCTGCGAGCATACCGATGCGACGCGGCGCTCGTCGCGCGCGCGATCGCTATCGCGACGTGCGCAGCAGCGTCTCGACCAGATCGGCGAGGTTCGCGGCCGCCTGCGGCTGCGCCAGCGCGGCGGCGGCGGCGGCGGCCTGCGGCAGCCTGTTCGTCGATGCGAACAGATCCGCGAGCATCGTGGTCAACACCGCGACGCTGAGTTCCGGCTCCGGCAGGCACCAGCCAACGCCGGCCGCGGCCAGGGTGTCGGCATTGCGACGCTGCTCGTCGCGCGAACCGCCGAGCGGGATCGGCACGAAGATCGCCGGGCGGCCGACGGTGAGCAGGTCGGCCGCGGTGCTCGCACCGGCGCGGGTGATGACCAGGTGCGCGGCGGCGAGGCGTGCGCCCATGTCGTCGAAGAACGGGCGGATGTCGGCAGCGATGCCGGCATCGCGCAAGCGTGCGGCGATCGCGTCGTTGTCGCCGGTGTATTGCAGCGACAGTGTCAGGTGCCGGCGGATCGCCTCGGGCAAGGCCAGCAGCGCCGGCGGTACGATCTCGCCAAACACGCGCGCGCTCTGGCTGCCGCCGACCACCAGCAGCTGCAGCGGCGTGCCAGCCGACAGCGCCGGATAGTCGGCGCGCGCGGCGAGGATGTCGCGGCGCACCGGGTTGCCGGTGACGGTGATCCGTGCGGCGTCGAAACCGTCGGTACCGGCGATCGACGGAAACGAGATCGCCAGCGCATCGGCCAACCGCAGCAGTTGCCGGTTGGCCACGCTCAGCCGTGTGGCCTGTTCGTGCAGCAGCAGCGGCAGGCACCGGCTTTTTGCGGCGAGCGCCGGCGCAAAACTCGGATAGCCGCCGAAGCCGATCAGCAGATCGACGCCGCGCCGCCGCATATCGGCGCGCGCGCGCCAGACCGCGCGCGCGATAGTCAGCGCCGCGGCCAGTTTGCCGACGATGCCGCCGGCTAGGCTGCGCGCCGGCAGCACCACAAAGGGCAGCCCGTCGAGCGCCTTGGTATACGTCGCGCCGCGGCGTTCGGTGTAGACGACCACCTCATGGCCGCGCGCGAGCAGCTCGCGCGCCAGCGCCTCGGCCGGAAACAGGTGCCCGCCGGTGCCGCCGGCGGCGAGCGCGATGGTGCGTGGCGGCAGCGACGGCGCGCGCGGATCGGTCATGGCACCGGCATCGGGGAGCGGGTCGGCACTATAGCGGCGCTGCGGATGCGCGGCCGGTGCCGGCCGGCTTCAGCGCGGCGGCAGTGCATGGCCGACGGAAGCGTCCTGCGCCATGTCCAAGCGCAGGATGCGGCGCAGCTCGATGATCGCCGCGGGCGTTTCCTGCACGCGATGGTCGGCATCGCGAATCGCCTTTTCGGACAGCGCGCCGTCAAGATGCGCACTGGCGTAGGGCACCGCGCCGTCGCTGGACTGCGCGAGCGCTAGCGACGGATCGCGCCAGCCGACGATCGAGTGGTAGGGCAGGCCGGCTTCGATCGGCAGGTCGGCGGTGGTGCGCATCAGCAGCGACTGCGGGCTGAGATCGTCGGCACCGGTCGGCGGTCGGCCTTTCGCAAAGCCGATGCGCTGCAGCGCCTGCGCGTCGATGCGGTTGCGTGCGCTCACCTCGGCCGCCTCGTTGAGCACCGCCAATGGCAGCCGGATCGCGTACCGCGCCAGCCGCGGTGCCCAGCTGTCGCTGATCACGGCACCACGATGCGGTGCGGCCACAAACACCGCGCGCCCGACCTGCGGCAGGGCATGGAAGAGCATCATCTCGCGCATCAGCGGCTCGCGCTCGAGCGCCGCGGCCTGTTGCGGCGCGAGTGCTGCGAACGAGCGCGTCATCACCTGCGTGCCGCTGTCGCTGACCAGAAGCCGTGCGATCACCCCGCCCATGCTGTGGCCGACCAGCACCGCACCATGGCTGGCGCGATCGTCGCCTTGCGGATCGAAGTGCGCGAAGGTGTCGCGCAATGCGTGGTCGATGCGCGAGCGGCTGGCGAGGATGCCGAAGTTGGTCGGATAGAACACTTGCCAGATCTGGTAGTGCCGGCGCAGCGCCTCGTCGCCGAGCAGTTCGTTGGCGAGGTTCACCCATGCCTCGGGACTGCTCGCGAGACCGTGGATCAGGATCACCACGCGCTTGTCGGGGTCGTAGGGCTGGGTGAGGTACACGCGCGGATCGAACACGGTCTGCTGCCGCGGCCGCAGCAAACTGGACAGGCTGAGCCGGGCGAGTTCGGAGCGGGCGAGCCACACGCCGTAGGCGGCGGAGAAGTTCGCCGCCAGCGGCACCGGCCGGCCGGCGATGGTGTCGCGTTCAAACAGATAGGGGTTATAGACATCGATGCCGACGTCCTCGGTCGCCAGCACCTCGGCCAGCGTGTTGCCGGGAAAGCGCAGCGTGCTGGTCACAGATTGGTAGCGGGTGTCGCGGTACGGCGGACGCGCAGCGACATCGCTTGCAGCGCTGCCGGTCGCGAGCCGGTTCGCGACGCTGCCCTGCGCCGCGGCGCGCGCGGCATCGACCCCACGGTCGCCGCGCGCGGTGCCGGCGGCCGCGTCGGCATCGTCGATCGCCTCAGCGACGTCGGACGCCGCTCCGGCCACGGCACCGTCGGCGCCGCGCGCCGCGGGGCCGGCATCGGGCAGCCGCGGAAACACCGCCACCAGACTGCTGCCGAAGCCATCGCGCCGATACACCGCGCGCAGGCTGTCGAAGCCGAGCGTGTCCGACGCCAGCAGCGCCTCGGGCGGCGCCTGGCGATCGGGGTCGAAACCGTGCAGCTGCAGGTGCAAGCGCAGGTTGTGCACGTTCTGGATCTTGCTCGGCGCGCGATGGCCCGAGCGCGCGACCTCGAACAGCGCCTGCGCGGTGACCTCCACCGCGTGGTTGTACAGCCGCAGCACGCGCTCCTGGCGCGACTCGAACACGCGCTGCTCGGGCGTGCGCGCGGTCATGAACAGATACGCGTAGGCCCAGCGCGCGACGTCGATGGCCTCGTGCGCGGCGATCTCGGGCGCGGCGCGCATCGCGCGATCGCCGGCTACCGCTTCCATGCGCAGCGTGCGCACCTCGGCGATCGTGGCGAGCGCGGTCTCCTCGCTCACCGCCAACCGCAGCGCCGCCGCGCAGGGTTCGGGTTCGGCGCGGCAGCCGTCGAGCGTGAGCCCGGCGCTGGCGAGGGTGGAGTCGCCGTCGGCACTCAGCCGGCCAGTGCTCAGCACATCGGAACGCCGCGCGAGATCGGCGTCACTGGCGCGGTTCTGCTTCACCGACACCGCCGCACAACCGTTGAGCAGTGCCAGCAGGCAAGCGGCGGTCGCGAGGCGGATCGGGACGCCGACAAAGGATGGGGTCATCTGGGTGGCGGCATCGTGCACAGGGTGCAGGATACCGGCGCACCGTAAAAAATCCGCCACGGCTTTGCCGGCCTGCCATGGCGAAATCGCGAGCGCGGCGGCGATCCGAACACGGGCATGGCCACCAGCGACGCAGCGACGCGACACCGCCGAGGGCAGCGCGAGACAAAAAAAGTGGCGCAAGCGCGTGACGCAAGCGGCGCCAGGCCGCTATTCGCGCTGCAGAGCCAGCTCTCTCGCCGTCTCCAATATCTGCTGCTGGAGATCGGCATCGCTGGTGCGCTCGGCAGCCAGCAGCGCGATCCGCTGGTCGCGCCGCTGCAGATGATTCAACCAGTCTCGTTGCAGTCGTTCGTCGTCATCAGCGAGCAGCGGCAGCCGTACGAGGCCGCGTATACCGCGATTGGCGACCATGACCAGCAGTTCGGCCTGCGCGGCGTGTCTGACCTGCACCAAGCCGTGCTGTCGCTTGCCCTTCATGAAGCGCACCGCGCCGGTGGCCGCGAACATGTCCTGGTGGCGCTCGGCCACGCCGGTCGCCGGCACCTCATAGGTATCGTAGTCGCCGTAGTTGTCGACGAAATCATCGAACGGCAGCAGCAGCCGGTCGTGCTTGTCGTGCAACTCCGCAAGGATTTCGACCGCCAGTTCGGTGCTGCTTTTGGCGCCGCGACGGGCGCTGGTGTTCTTGTTGGCGATCGCCTTCTCTTCCTTCTGCCGCACCAGCTCGAAATGGCCGCGCAGATAGTCGTACAGACGTCGCAGCCACTCCTGGCGCTCTCCAGCACTGCGCACGCCCAGCATCTCGAGCACGGCATCGTCCAGCGCATGACGGTCGGCCATCTCGAGCTCGCTGATGTTCGAGAGTCCGGCTAGCTCGGCCTCACGATCCCCTTTTCGGTAGGCCATCTCGCGCATGCGTTGCTCGGGCAGGAACTGCAGCACCGGCCGTTCTCGCATCTGGCTGTACGCTTGCAACGCTCGCTTGGCCAATGACGAAGTCACTGCTGCCGGCCGCGGCACCAGCATCATTTTTGCGGCATAGACATCGAGCTGAATATTGCCTTCGTTGCCAAGACCTCGGGCGTAGAGGATTCGCGAAAGCACAGAAATGCTGCTGTTGAGTACAGCCGCATACAGTGCCTGCAGTGAGAGAGCCATGTTGTACAAACCCAGCAGCGCACAGTTCATGTGCAGACACTCGGGGTTGTCGATCGTCAGTAGCCGATATTGCTGAATCTTCGGCAGGATCAGATTCGGCCGCTGCGATGGCGTGAGGTCATACCACTGACGCGATTCTGTCGCACGCGCCGCGCACGTTGCGCTCTTGTGCCAGCCCTTCTTTTCACCCCAATCGATGTACTTGCCAACCCACGTCTCCTTCAGATCCGCCTTGGGCTCGCCGACCAGCAGCATCATGCGGCCGCATTCCTCGGAACGCGCGACATAGCCCTTGATTTCCATCAGGCTGTGCACTTCGGGCTCCAGGTAGCGGGCCTCGATCGGGCGCAGCTCGCCGTATTTCTCGCCGCAGCGCACCAGCTTGATCGTGCCGTCGGCGACCAGCGCCCGCGCCACGCCGTGTTCACGTTCAAAAGCCACCGCGTCGGCGGTCTCGATGAGGCAAGCCGCGCTGACGTCCTTGGGATAGAAAAATCCATCGTTTCCGGAGGTCACACCACGCTTGACATCCGCCAGTTCGCCCAGCGGCGCGAATCGTTCTGCGTAGCGGTCGACCAGCTCGAACCACAGGTCCGGCGCGCGCAGCGGGATGCCCCACTTGCCGCCGAAGTAGTCACCCGCAGCCGCCTCAGCGCCGCTGCTCGAGGCGTCCTCGTCATCGCCATGATCGAGCCCGCGCATCATCCGGCCCAGCGCGATGCCCTCGGCCAGCAACTCGCCTTGCGGCACTAGACGCGCGCGATAGCGAGCGTTGACGGTGTTGCGGTCCAGTGCAAGCAGCTCGTCGCGCAGCGCATCGGCGGAATGCACCGCGCCAGCGCTGGTCCCGTCATGCGACAGCAGATCGGCGATCGGCTGGCGCAGCTGCACGAATCGCACCGCATTATCACTGCGCGCATCAACATCACCGCAGCGCTGCAGCAAGGTCGCCACGGTCGCGACACGCGCACCGACAAACCACGGCTCGTCGAAACTCTCGATCACCGCGATGATGCGGAAATGCTGCAGCAGCCAGGCCTGCAGTTTGAAGCCGTATTCCACATCCAGCCACTGGCTGGACGTCAGCAGGCACAGCCAACCATCGGACTTGAGGAAACCGGCTGCGTGCGGCCAGAAATAGCAGTGCAGGTCGCTGCGCCCGGTGAGTTCGGCGCCCATTTCTCGCTTGACCAGGTCACGGTAGAACTCCTTGGTACCGGGCTTTGGGCCCCGAGCACGCTCGGCTTTGTCTTTTGGCTTCCAGGACTTGATGTCTTCCTGCCGCACGTAGGGCGGATTGCCGATCACCGCATCCAGCGGCGGAATCGCAATATCGCGCTGCTGGCTCTTGCCCAAGCCACCTGCCTTGAGGCGAAACGGCAGGCTGATGAAGCGGCCCTGCGGCTGCACGTCAAAAAAGTCGCTGCGCGCGATGCGTGGGTAATTCTCGTCCTGCACCAGGTCGCGGGTGGCCAAGTTGATCGTGGTCAGATGGGTGGCGAAGGGTGAGATATCGACACCGTAGAGGTCACCGAGGATCTCGGCGTGTTCGCGACCCGGTGCCAGTTCGCGCTTGCGTGCGTAGGCTCGGACCAGGAATGTGCCGCCGCCGCATGAGGGGTCGAGCACCGTTTCCTCACCGCTGCGGATGCAGAAGCTGTTGATCAGGTCGACCACTTCAGCACGGGTATAGAACTGCCCGTACTTGTGGCGTTCCTCGGGACTGATCAGACGCTCGAAGATGTTACCGATGACCTCGTAATCGAGCCTCGAGAAGTCGAATACATGGATCTGCTCGATCAACACCCGCCAGCTGTCCACCGCCGCGTCGGCATAGAACGGAATGCGTGCTCCCAGCGTGCTGCGATCCTCACCAAAGACGGTCTCGTAGTCGCCCGTGACCTTCATCGCGTTGTCGAAGTAGCCATGCAGATGCAACCGTAGCCCTTCGCCGCTGTCGATGTGCGCCGGTACCTGCAGTTTCTTCAGCTGTGCGGCGTAGCGCTTCATCAGCGCCTCGTAGAACACCAGTTTGTTGACAAGGGTGTAGTTGGTGAACTTGGAAGCACGTTCCAGGCTTTCGCGAATGCCCTCGGCATCGGCCGACAACACCCAACCCTGTCCGTCGCGCATCCAGGCATCGAGCGCACTCCGCTCGGGTGCCCGCTGATAGCGCTGCTGCAACACTTCCATCGTCATGCGGATCGGCATGCTCATGGCCGACTCAAGCGCTTCGACGAAGCGCGCGTCCGGCGGCTTATAGCCGACCGATGCATTGCCGCGCAGGATCTGTGCAAGATCGTTGACGAAGCGGCCAAGCCAGCTCTTGATGGCCTGCTCGGTATCGACCGAGCCCAGTTGATCGGGTCGGACCACGCCGGCCACATGCCAGGCACGATAGTGGCTGCGTGCATCTGCGCCAGCCGGCGGTTCGGTCAGCCACAGCACGCACTCGTTGACGTTCCAAGTGAAGAAATATTCGGCACCGGCTTTCGCAGCCTTGATACGGGCATCCTTGACCACATCTGCGTGATAAGGCGTCGCGCCGTCCTTCTGGTAAGGCAATTTCACTTCGCCGGTCACCAGCGGACGACCATCCTTGCCGCTGAGCGTCAGATCGCGACGCAGCTGTCGCCCGCGACTGCGCTTTTCGCACGAGGCCGACGAGAAGGGAGTCGCAGGATTCTTGTCGAAGATGGCAGTCAGCCACGCGGCGGCGTTGGCCGTGAACTCCAGCTCGTGTGGAGGCTGGTCGTCGACCGCGCCAACTTTTGCGGCCCTGCTCTTGCGTGACGACTTCTCGGCCACTATTCGCTCCTGCTCGGAAACGTGATCATAACAACGTCATATCGGCATCAATCCAAGAAAAAGCCCCGCATCGCTGCGGGGCTTTCCGTGTTGCTGCTGGTACTGGAGAGGACAATAG
>JBOHYD010000176.1:0-3325 GCA_050737635.1 Luteimonas sp.
GGCGGACTTTCAGTCCGCCGATCGCGCTTCCGAGCGCACCGTCGACAACATCCAGAAAATCACCGACGCCACCGCCCAGGCAAATGCGGAGATGGCGTCGCTCGGCAGCGACGTCGGCACTGGCGCCAGCGACGGCGTCGCGCAGCAAGCAGCCGCCACCGACAATCTAACCGCAAGCCTCGGCCGTAATGCCGAGGCGCGTCGCGCTGTTGCGCAGGCCAGCCGCGCCACGCAGCAGGCCGTCGCTGCGGAGATGGGTCTGATCCGCGACCTGCAGGAACGCCTCGAGGCCGGTGCCGGCAGCTTCGAGGACCTGGCCGACACCGAGCAGATGCTCGATCGCGCGATGAGCCGCGGCCTGATCAGCGCCGAGGAATACGACGAAGCCCTGGGCAAGCTCAACGACGAGCAGGCGCGCCTCACGCGCGAAGGGGAGAAGTCCGGCAAGGCGATCGACACGACGATCGGCCGATACGACAAGGCCAGCGCCGGCCTCAAGCGCCTGCAGGCGGACGAGGCTCGCCTGAAGGACGCCGTCGACCGCGGCCGGATCTCGCGCGAGGCCTACAACCGCGCAATGGCGGGCATCGCCGATGAACGCACGCGCCTGCTGTCCATCCGCGATGGCGCGAATCAGGCCGCCAACGGCATGCGCACGCTCAACCTGTCGGCGCGGGAGACGCAGCGCAACCTTTCCCAGCTGGTGACCTATGGCGTCACTGGGCAGTGGCAGCTGGCCGGTAGCCAGCTGATCCGGTTGGGCAATGGCGCCGGAATCGCCGGCAGCCTGGCCAGCGGTGCCGGCATCGCGATCGGTGGCCTGGCGCTCGCTGTGGGTGGACTGACTGCGGCGCTGGCCATCAACTACCTGCAGGAGCGCGCCTTCGACACGGCGCTGATCTCCACCGGCCGCATCGCCGGCGTGACCACCGGCCAGTTGTCGCAGATGCGCAACGAGATCGGCGAGGCCACCGACAACTACGCCGCCGCACAGACCTCGCTCGAGGCGCTGGCCGGCTCCGGCCGTGTGACCGGCGATGCGCTCGAGAGCGCCGCCACCGCGGCGGTCAACCTTTCGGAACTGACCGGGCGCAGCATCGAGGACACAACTAACCGCATCATTGCGCTGGCGAAGTCGCCGACCGAAAGCCTGGTCGAGCTCAACGATCAGTATCACTTCCTGACGCTCGAGGTCTACGAGAACGTCAAGTCGCTCGAGGAACAGGGGCGCACGCAGGAAGCGGTGAAAGCCGCCACCGATGCCCTGGCCAACGCCACGGCGCAGCGTGTCGAAGAGATGCGTGCGAATGCCGGGTCCTTGGAGCGCGCCTGGTACGCCGTGCGCGGCGCCGTGCGCTCGACCTGGCAAGCGATCAAAGACATCGGCCGCGAAGACGCGGAGGCGCGCATCGCCGCTGGCCAGCGCGGCATCCTCATGGCGAACGAGCGCCGGGCGGAACTGAAAGAAGACGTCCGTCTCGGCATCCTGACGCAGCAGCAGGCCGATCGCGCGAACGAACAATTGCGCCAGCGCATCATGCTGGAGCAGAAGAACCTGGCGCAGTGGCAGCAGAAGAAAGACGGCGAGGACCAGGCGGCCAAGGATCGGGCCGAAGAGCAGAAGCTGCAGGACGACGCGGTCAGTGCGTCGGCTGCGATCGATCGTGAACTTGCCCGCACGGACAAGCGCGCAGAGCGCCAGCAGCGCCTCAACACGCTGATCGAGCAGTACAACAAGATCGCTGCGGTCAACCCGAACGACGACCGTCTTTACGACGGCTCCTACGATCGCTTGAAGAAGGCGATCGAGAAGGAAACCGAAGATAAGAAGCCCAAGGCCAGAGCCGCCAAGAAGGCCGAAGATCCCGACCGGGACGCGCTGCGCGAAGTCGAGAACCTGCAGAAGCAGGTCGCGCTCCTGGGCGAGCTCGCCGAAGGCCAGGAAAAGGTCAGCGAAGCGGCGCGGATCCGCTACGAGATCGAGGACGGCGCCTACAAGAACGCCAGCGAGAGCGTCAAGCAACAGCTGATCGATTACGCGCAGCTGCTCGACAGCGAGCGCGCCAACGTCGAGGCCAAGAAGGAAGCGGCCAAGGCGCTCGAAGAAACGAAGAAGGCCTACGAGCAGGTCCGCGAAGCCCTCCGCACGCCGGCCGAGGTTGCGCTCGAAGGCGCGATCGACAAGGTCAATGTTCTCAACGATGCGCTGCAGAAGGGGGTCATCGATAAGACTGCCTATGACCAGGCCATGTCGCGCACCATTTCTGGCGCGTTCGAGAAGCCGCCGGAGTTTTCCGGTTTGGCTCCCGAGGTAGGTGGTGCTTTTGGTGAGATCGTCAAGATCGACGAGGCTCGCGGCAAGCTGGAGAAATGGTACGCGGATCAACTAGCCATGCTAGAAAAGTTCCGCACCGACAAAAAATTCACCGAGCAGCAGTACGACGCTGAGGAACTTGCGCTGAAGGCGCAGCACGAGGCGTCGTTGCGCCAGATCGAGGGTGCGCGTCAAACCGCTTCACTGCAGTTGGCGTCCGAGTTCTTCGGGAATATGGCGCAACTGCAGCGAAGTGAGAACAGGAAGATCGCTGCTGTCGGCAAGGCTGCGGCAATCGCGCAGGCTTTGATCAACACCTACGCGGCGGCTTCCGAAGCATTTAAGACGGTCCCGTATCCGGCGAACTATGTCGCGGCAGCCGCCGCGGTTGCTGCTGGCCTCGCTAACGTCGCGCAGATTCGTTCGCAGAACACCAACTTTGCAACGGGTGGTCACGTGCGCGGACCCGGTACGGGCACCAGCGACAGCATCAATGCGCGGCTGTCCGACTACGAGTTTGTGACGCGATCGGCCGTAGTTCGCCAGCCAGGTGCGCTCCCGTTCCTTGAGCAGTTCAACAAGCAGGGCATGGCGGCCGTACACCAATGGGCGCAGTACGCCGACGGCGGCCTGGCTCGCAGCGGCGGCTCGGCGCCGAGCCTGGCACCGCCGCGCTGGGACAAGGCGCCGGCGGCCAACGATGGCGCGTTCGGTGGACCGACCGTGGCGCTGCGCAACGTCGTGGTCCTGGATCCGGCCGAGCTCGCTTCCGCAATGACCGGCAGCGCCGGCGAAAGGATGGTCATGACGCACGTGAAAGCCAACCTGCCGACGATCCGGCAGATGGTCAACAAAGGGAGCCGCTGATGGCTTGGGAAATAGGTACCGCCACGCTCGCCGGCACCGGCGGCCTGGCGCACTACGACATGCTAGATCGCATCGCGGAGTTCGCGTCGACGAGCAGCGCATTGGTTTCGGCTGGCCAGGAGTTCGAGATCCTGCGCTACAACG
>JBOHYD010000177.1:0-5759 GCA_050737635.1 Luteimonas sp.
GGGAAGGGAGAGAGCGGAGAGCGTTTTTGTCCGCGAAGGACACCAAAGGCGCGAAGGAAAAGCGAAACGACGGGATAGTGCGGGGGGCGGAGCGGCAGTCCGGTGGTGCCATCGATGGCGAGGCGCCTGCTCCAACCGCCCTTTCTTCGCGTCTTTCGTGTCATTCGCGGACCAACCGCTTGTGCCTCCGGCAGACCAACTGCGCCGCCGCGGTTGCGCCCATCCGGGGCCACGTCTATGATACGCGGCTCGCCGGGCGGACCCCGGTGCGCATACCGTCTCCGGAGATTCCATGCCTAGCGTCAAAGTCCGCGAAAACGAACCCTTCGAGTTTGCGCTGCGCCGTTTCAAGCGCACCTGTGAGAAGGCCGGCGTCCTCGCCGAAACCCGCAAGCGCGAGTTCTACGAGAAGCCGACCCAGGAACGCAAGCGCAAAGCCGCCGCCGCGGTCAAGCGTCAGGCCCGCCGCAGCTCGCGCGACGTTACCAAGCGCCAACGCCTGTACTGAGTTCAGCGCAGCAGCCACCGACGGGGTTCGCTCCGTGGGGGCAAGCAGTCGCCCGAAGCCGGCCACGCCATCGCGTTGCCGGCTTTTCGTTTGGATGCAGCGCGGCGCTGAAATGGCCGTCATCGCGTGGTCGCGTCACCCGGCCACTTGAAGCGTTCGTGCGCAGACGATCTGCATCTGATCCCCAACACTTCCGGCAGCCGACACCATGACCCTCAAGCAGCGCCTCACCGACGATATGAAGGCCGCGATGAAGTCCGGCGACAAGCACGGCCTCGGCGTGATCCGGCTGGTCAACGCCGGCATCAAGCAGCGCGAAGTCGACGAGCGCATCGAGCTCGACGATGCCGCGGTGCTCGCGGTGCTCGAGAAGATGGTCAAGCAGCGCAAGGATTCGGTCAGTCAATTCGCCGCCGCCAACCGCGAAGACCTCGCCGCGATCGAGCGTGCTGAGATCGTGGTCATCGAACGCTATCTGCCCGAGAAGCTCGGCGAGGCCGAAGTACAGGCCGCGATCGATGCGGCCGTCGCCGAGACCGGCGCCAAGGGGCCGGCCGACATCGGCAAGCTGATGGCGGTGCTGAAACCGAAGCTCGCCGGCCTCGCCGATATGGGCCAGGTGTCGATGCTGGTGAAGCAGACGCTTTCGCGCTGATCCACCCTTTTGTAGCAGCGCCCGATGGGCGCGATAAAGCTTTCCCGTGAAAGCCTCATCGCGCCCATCGGGCGCTCCCACGCGAAGCCCTGACTGACCGACACATTGGACGGTGCGCGGATGCGATCATGGCGATCCATGGCCCGCCTTTCCGACGCCTTCATCGACGACCTGCTCGCCCGGACGGACATCGTCGAGGTGATCAATGCGCGCGTGCCGCTGAAGCGGCAGGGCAAGGAGTATTCGGCGCGCTGTCCGTTCCACGACGAGCGCTCGCCGTCGTTTACGGTGTCGCCGGGCAAGCAGTTCTACCACTGCTTCGGCTGCGGCGCGCACGGCACCGCGGTCAGCTTTTTGATGAACTACGACCGGCTGGAGTTTCTCGACGCCGTCGACGAACTCGCCAAGCGCGCCGGCATCGAGGTGCCGCGCGAAACCCGGCAGCGCAACGAGAACTCCGACGTTCGTGCGCTGTACGACGCGATGGCCGCGTCATCGCAGTTCTTCCAGCGCCAACTCGCCGCCAGCGACGCCGCGCGCGCCTATCTCGACCGCCGCGCGGTCGACGACGCGACGCGCGCGAGGTTCGCGATCGGTTACGCGCCGGAGGGGTATTCCGCGCTCAAGGACACGCTCGGCAGCGATCCGCGTCGCCTCAACCTGCTCGAACGCGGCGGGCTGTTGTCGAAGAACGACAAAAACCATAGCTACGACAAGTTCCGCCACCGCGTGATCTTCCCGATCCACGATCGTCGCGGCCGGGTGATCGCATTCGGCGGCCGGGTGTTGAGCGCCGAGGATTCACCGAAGTACCTCAACTCGCCGGAAACCGAGCTCTTCCACAAAGGCCGCGAACTCTACGGCCTGTGGCAAGTGCGCCAAGCCAATCAGAGCATCGATCGGCTGATCGTCGTGGAAGGTTATATGGACGTCGTGGCGCTCTTCCAGCACGGCGTGACCCAGGCCGTCGCCACGCTCGGCACCGCGACCACGCCGGATCATGCCGAGCTGCTGTTCCGCAACGCGCCGGACGTGTATTTCTGCTTCGACGGCGACAACGCCGGCCGCAAGGCGGCGGTCAAGGCGATGCAATCGGTGCTGCCGCGGATGAAGGACGCACGCCAGGCGTGGTTCCTGTTTCTGCCCGACGGCGAGGACCCCGACAGCATCGTGCGCAGCGAAGGCGCGGCCGGTTTCGATGCGCGACTGCGCGCCGCGACGCCGCTGTCGCAGTTTCTGTTCGATACTCTCGCCAGCGACGTCAACCTCGGCACCCTCGACGGCAAGGCGCGGCTGGCCGAGCGCGCCAAACCGATGCTCGCGCAGATCCCCGACGGCGCGTTCGGCGATCTGATGCACCAGCGGCTCACCGAACTCACCGGCGTCGGCGCGCGCAGCGCCGCACCGGACACCCACGTGCCGACGCATCGCGTGCGCAGCGCCGCGGTGTCGAGCGCACCGCGCCGCAGCCTGGTGCGCGGCGCGATCGCCCTGCTGCTGCAGCGTCCCGCACTGGCGCTCGAACTGCCGCCGCCGTACCGCTTTGTCGCGCTGCGCCAGCCCGGCGTCGATCTGCTGACCGAATTGATCGCCCTGGTGAGCGCGCGCCCCGACATCACGACCGGCGCGCTGCTCGAACACTTCGACGGCCGCGAAGAAGCCACCGCGCTGCAGAAGCTCGCCAGCCAACCGATGCCCGGCGACGAGGACAAGTGGCAGGAGGAGTTTCTCGACGCGATGGCGCAGCTCGACCGGCAGACGCTGCAGCAGCGCATCGACGAACTGCAGGTGCGCATTGCCGAAGGCGGTTTTGCGACGCTGTCCATCGAGGAAAAGACCGAACTGCGCGAGCTGCAGCTACCGCGTGCAAAGCGCTGAACGCAGCGCTTCCCGACCTCCCCTGCGCTATCATCGCACACCGTTACGAGGACCCGCCATGCGTCGCACTGCCGCTTTTCTGTTGTCCGGCCTCGCGCTTGGTCTTGCGCTGCCTGCCGCTGCCCAGGCCCCTGCCGTGAAGCGCGAAGAGGCCGGCAATCGCATCACCGAAAACATACCGGCGATTCCGACGGCACTGGTCGAGCGCCTCAACCGCTATCAAAACACCCGCAGCGCCGGCAGCGCCGGCTGGACGCGGGACGGCTGCCTGCTGATCACCACTCGCTTCGCCGAAACCAGCCAGGCGCACCGCGTCTGCCAACCGCTGGGGATGCGCGAACAGATCACCTTCTACGACGAACCGATCAGTCAGATAACCGTGATACCCGGCGACTCCGGACACGACGGTTTTGTCTTCGGCAGGGATGTCGGCGGCAACGAGTTTACCCAGCTGTACCGGTATGACCTGAAAACGCGTGAAGCCACGCTGCTCAGCGACGGCAAGCGCAGCAAGAACGACAACGTGCTGCTGTCGCGCGACGGCAGACAGCTCGCCTACGGCAGCACCGCGCGCAACGGCACCGACACCGACATCTGGGTGCGCGAGATCGCCGGTAACCAGGCCAGAGCCGTGGTCACCGACGGCGGCAGCTGGGCGGCGATGGATTTCTCGCCCGACGGCAAACAGCTGTTGGTGATGAAGCGGATTTCGGTCAACGAGGCCTATCCGGGCATGGTCGATCTCGACACCGGCAAGCTGACCATGTTCCCCGTGGACGGCGGCAAGGCGGCGTTTGGCGGCTTCCAGTTCGCACCCGACGGGCGCTCGGTGTACTTCGTCTCCGATGAGCCGTTCGACGGCCATGACAGCGAATTCCAGCGCCTGCGCCATCACGATCCCGACAGCGGCAAGCCGCCGCAGTTGCTGACCGCCGACATCCCCTGGGACATCGACGGCGTCAAGATCGCCGGCGACGGCAAACACCTTGCCTTCGTGGTCAACGAGGACGGTATCGACAGGCTCCATGTGCGGTCGCTGCCGGACCATCGACCGATCCGGCTGCCGGAACTGCCGGTCGGCCTGATCGGTGGGCTTCACTTCTCCCCCGACGGCAGGCAATTGGCGCTGACACTCAGTACGGCCACCTCGCCGAGCGACGTCCACGTGCTCGATCTCAATGCCGCCGAACTCGTGCGCTGGACGCAAAGCGAAGTCGGCGGTCTCGATACAACGCGATTTGTCGCGCCGACCCTGGTGCGCTTCCCGACCTTCGACCAGGCCGACGGAAAGCCGCGCACGATCCCTGCCTTCTATTACAAACCCGCGACGCCGGCCGCGAACGGCAAGTATCCGGTGCTGATCAGCATCCACGGCGGCCCGGAAGCACAGGCGCGGCCCAACTTCAACTCGAACCTCCACTACCTTGCCAACGAGCTCGGCATCGCGGTACTGGTACCCAACGTGCGCGGCTCGTCCGGCTACGGCAAGACCTATTTGACCCTGGACAACGCCGAGAAGCGCGAGGATTCGGTCAAGGACATCGGCGCGCTGCTCGACTGGATCGCGCAGCAGCCGGAACTCGACGCCAAACGCGTCGGCGTGACTGGCGGCAGCTACGGCGGCTACATGGTGCTGGCGTCGCTGATGCACTACGGCGACCGCATCCGCGCCGGCGTCGATGTGGTCGGCATCTCGGATTTCGGCACGTTCCTCAACAACACCGAGAGCTACCGCCGCGAGCGGCGCCGCGTCGAGTACGGCGACGAGCGCCTGCCTGCGATGCAGGCGGTGTTCGACCGCATCTCGCCGCTGAAGAACGCATCGACGATCCGCTCGCCGCTGTTCGTCGCGCAGGGCCGCAACGATCCGCGCGTGCCCTACACCGAGGCCGAGCAGATCGTGAAGGCGGTGCGCAGCAACGGCCAGCCGGTGTGGTTTCTGATGTACGCCGACGAGGGCCACGGCTTTCGCAAGAAAGCCAATAACGACTACTTCAACGCCGCAGCCATCTTGTTCTGGCAGCGGCACCTGATCGCGGAATAAGCGCGCGCAGCACCGCCCGCCGCTGGGAGCCTTCCGAACTCATCGTCGCGCCAGCGGCTTCCAACAGCGAAGCTGAGCAAGCTGACGGCGGTTTGATCCGCCCCCGAGCTAAGGCTAAGGGGCCGGCCCGAGCGAGTTATGCCGCTGGCAATACCGTACCAATGGCATGCCTCATGCCGCGACAGGCGATGGATCGCGGAGCATCAACCCTGTCGGGCATCGCAAAACCTTGTGCCGCAACCCAAGCCATGGCGACGGCTTAAAACCCATACCGCAAAAACCCGCCATCCACCGCGATGCATTCGCCGGTGATGTAGGCCGCTGCCGGCAAACATAAAAACGCCACCGCGGCGGCGACCTCCTCGGGTTCGCCGATGCGGCCCATCGGGGTGCGCAGCAGGACCTCGTCGAGATAATCGGGGTCGGCGAGTTTGCTGGAGGTGCGGCGGGTGCGGATGTACCAAGGAGCGACGGCGTTGACGCGGATGCCGTCTCCGGCCCATTCGACGGCGAGGTTTCTGGTCATCTGATGCATCGCGGCCTTGCTCATGCCGTAGGGCGCACCGGAGCGGACGTGGGTGAAGCCGGACACGCTGCCGACGTTGACGATGCACGACGAGGCATGCGTGGCGAGCAGCGGATGCGCGTAGCGCGCGAGTTCGAAGGCGCTGAAC
>JBOHYD010000178.1:0-1633 GCA_050737635.1 Luteimonas sp.
CGGTTACTGGCCGCTACCAGACGAAGCGCCGGTTGCTGATGCGGCGGAGCGATCGCAGACCGTGCAGGCCGCCGAAGCGGCTCATGTAGAGGGAACGGCGGGCGAGGCGGACGTACAGCCTCCAGAGCCGTCGAGTGAGGCTGTTTTCGTCGAATCTTTCGAGCTCGCCGGGAACACCGTGGCCTACCCGCCGGAGGCCGCGCTAGTCGAAGCGTTGGCCGCGCAACCGCCACCGCCCGCGCCGGCGTTGGACACCGGCGGCACACCGGCGGCCATCGATGCGGTGTTGTTCGAGATCCTCAAGGCCGAGGTCACAGGACATCTGCAGACCGTCGATGCCTGGCTGGCGCAGGCCGAGGTGGCGCCGCGTGTGGTCAGCGATCCGCTGCTGCGCGCCGTGCACACCATCAGCGGCGCCTTCGCGATGACCGAAACGCCGGTCATCACCGACGTGCTGGGTCCGCTGGAGAGCTACTTGGAGCGCTTGCTGACGAGTGATCAATTGCCCACGCGCGAAGGCGTGGCACTGGTAGGCGAGGTCGCACAGAGCGTGCGCGCGACCTTGGCCGCACTCGACAGCCGGTATCCACACGTGCCGCCGATGGGCGATCTGTCTGCGCGTGCCACCGCGCTGCACGATGCGCTGCCGCCACTGACCGGACCTGCGCTGCAGATCGGGCAGGCGGCAACACCCGGCGACGAAGCCGTGGTGCAGGACATCGCAGCGCTCGCGGTGGCCGCCGCGCAAGACGATCTGGGACGGGCGCTGGCCGATGCCGCCGAACGCCAGGCAGTGATCGCCATCGACGCGGACTCGGCGGAAACCGTCGATACCCCAGCCGATGTGCCTGCGAACGAGGATGAGCACTCGGACGCACCGCTGGATATGCGTGAGCTCGATCCCGAGCTGCTGGATATGTTCCTGGAGGAAGCACGCGACCTGCTTGACCATGCCGACGGGCTGATGGCGGGGCTGCACGCGCATCGCACCGACCGCGACGCGGTGACCGGCCTGCAGCGCGACCTGCACACGCTCAAGGGTGGCGCACGCATGGCCGGCATCTATGCCGTCGGCGAGCTGGGCCACACGATGGAATCGCTGCTCGAGGCCGTGGCCGAAGGCCGGCGCGAGCTCGATCCGGTCGGCGTGGTGCTGCTGGAGCGTGGCTTCGATCGCCTGCACGCCATGGTCGGCCGCGTCGCCGAACGTCGCGCGCTGGCAACGCCGGTCGGGCTCATCGCCCAGCTCGACGCGGTGTCGCGCGGCGAATCGATCGCGGTCGATGCCGCGGATGCCGCCGAAGCCACCGATGCCGTCGAAGCGCCCGCCGCGGCCGCAGCTGCCGCGCCGGTCGAACGCGCGCTCGGCGAGCCCAAGCCCATGGTGCCCGCCGCACCGGCGCCTGCGCCGGCCCCGCTCAAGCCGCTGTCCGCGCCGATGGAAGGCCTGGGCGAGGAAGAAGAGCTCAGCAGTGTCCGCGCGCCGCAGGAACAGGTGCGCATCCGCGCCGACCTCCTCGACCGCCTCGTCAACTACGCCGGCGAAGTCGCCATCTACCGCGCCCGCCTCGAGCAGCAGCTCGGTGCGTTCCGCGCCAACCTCGGCGAGCTCAACCAGACCACCACGCGACTG
>JBOHYD010000179.1:0-1758 GCA_050737635.1 Luteimonas sp.
CTCTTCAATCGCGATCGCTTTGGGCGGGCAGTCGCTGGAGAGCACGATCTGTTTCCGCGATTCGTAAAGCGTGTTGAAGGTGTGGAAGAACTCTTCCTGGGTGGTGTTCTTGCCGGCGAAGAACTGGATGTCGTCGATCAGCAGCGCGTCGACCTGCTGAAACTGGCGCTTGAAGCCGTCCATCGCCTTGTCCTGCAGGGCTTTCATCATCGCGCTGAAAAACTGCTCGGAGCGGACGTATAGCGCGCGCATGCCGGGATTGAGCCTGAGCATCTCGTTGCCGGCGGCAAACATCAGATGGGTCTTGCCCAGGCCGGTGCCGCCATAGAGCAGCAGCGGATTGTGGGCGCGCTCGCCGGGCTTCTGCGCGGCATGCCACGACGCCGCGCGGCCGAGCTGGTTGCTGCGGCCTTCGACAAAGTTGTCGAAGGTGTAGTGGGCATCGAGATTGCCGGCGAACGCCGCCGCGGCGTGCGGCCGCGCCGGCAGCGCCGGCGACCCGTTGCGATTGCCGTTGCCGGCGACGCTGCGCGGCAGCGAGCCGATTTCGAGGCTGACGACAGCCGATCCGGCGAAATGCCCGAGCAGCTCACGGATGCGCTCGAGATAGCGCGAGCGCACCTCGTCGCGCACAAAGGCGTTGGGCGCATACAACACGGTCGCGTCATCGCGCCAGGTCGCCTGCAGCGGCTTCAGCCACGTGTGCACGTCCTCGGCCGGAAATTCGGCTTCGAGGCGTTCGAGGCAGCGTGGCCAGGCATCCATAGGACTCGGAATCAAGGGCTGTCGACGCGGCTGCATCGCGCGAGCCGGGGGCGACGCGAGGCGGCCGAATAAGGGAGTGGCAGCCTATCACCGCACCCCGGCGCACGGTAAGGAGCGCAGGACATCTCGGCGCTATCGGCCGAGACGGCCGTGCGAGGAAAGGTGAGACGCCGGTTGACCGGCGCGCGCGGCGGCACGTAGAATCGCCGGTCTTGTCCGCGTCACCGCAGAGCTTTCCGTCATGGCCACCAAGCGCACCTACCAGCCCAGCAACCTCAAGCGCAAGCGCGACCACGGCTTCCGTGCCCGCATGGCGACCGCCGACGGCCGCAAGATCCTCGCACGCCGCCGCGCCAAGGGCCGCAAGCGCCTCACCGCCTGAACCCGCTCCGCGGCTGCAACCCCGCCGCCGCTGTTTCCCGTATTGCGATGACGGCTCGCTTCCCGCGCCAGGCGCGGGTGCGCACGCGCGCTGAATTCGATCGGGTCTTCACGCTCGGCACGCGCACCGCGTCACCGGTGTTCGCATTGCACTTCCATCCCGACGCCGCGCCGCCGCGGCTGGGCCTGGCGGTGTCGCGCAAGGTCGATCCGCACGCCGTCGGCCGCAACCGCATCAAGCGGGTGCTGCGCGATGCCTTCCGTCGGCTGCGTCCACAGCTGCGCCCCGGTGTCTACGTGGTGGTTGCGCGCGGCGGTGCCAGCCACGCGCCAGCCGACGTGCTGCGCGCGCAGTTTGCAAGCCTGCTGCAGCGCGCCGGCGCATTGCCCCCATCCGACGGGGCCGGCACAATGCGCCGCACGCCGTCGGCGCCCGCTTCTTCCCCCGCGCCGGAGTCTTCCGGCGGTCCGAGCCTGCCTGCCCGATGAACCAGACCCGCACCTTCCTGATCTTCGCCTGGCTGATGGTGGCGACCCTGCTGTGGATGGAGTGGGGCAAGGACAACGCCGCGCCGGCACCGGTCGCCGCCGCGCCGAGCACCACGACCGCGC
>JBOHYD010000180.1:0-11013 GCA_050737635.1 Luteimonas sp.
GGGCTACACCCTGGGCCTGGTGTACGACAATCCCAACGCGTATTACCTGATCGCGATGCAGAACGGCGTGCTGTCGGTCTGCCGCGAGACCGGCTACGGCTTGCAGATCCATCCCTGCGATTCCTCCGCCTCTGATCTGGCGTCGGAGCTGATCGAATGGGCGCAGCGTTCGCGCCTGGCCGGCCTGGTGTTGACGCCGCCGATGTCCGAACGCGACGTCCTAGTGACTGCGTTGATCGCGCAAGGCGTGCGCGCGGTGCGTATCGTTTCCGCCGCCGCCGACCCGGCAGACGGCAGCGCTTGCGTCTATGTCGACGACCGCGATGCCGCCCACGAGATCACCCAACATCTGATCCAGCTCGGCCACCAGCGCATCGGATTTCTGTGGGGCGGCCAATCGCATCGCTCGAGCTGGGAGCGCTACCAGGGCTATACCGACGCGCTGCGCGATTACGGCATCGGTCTGGATCCGGCGCTGGTCATCGAGGGCGACTATGCCTTCGACGACGGCTTTCGCCGCGCCTGCCGCCTGCTGGCGCTAAGCGAGCGCCCAAGCGCGATCTTCGGCAGCAACGACGAGATCGCTGCCGGCGTGCTGGCCGCCGCCCGATCCAGCGGCATGAACGTGCCTTATGACCTGTCGATCGCCGGCTTCGAGGACAGCCCATTCTCGCGTCAGAGCTGGCCGGCGCTGACCACGGCCAGGCAAGGTACCGAGGAGATCGCGCGCGCCGCCGCGCGGCGGTTGCTTGCCGAGATTCGACGCGACCCAAGCGAGGGGGCGGCATTGCGCAACGAAGGCTTCAGCCCGCAGCTGGTGATCCGTGGCTCGACCGCGCCGCTGCGTCCGCCGTGGGAGTGAGGCGCCGGATCAATGACGGATGTTTAAGCCGCGAACAGGTCGACGCATCCCTGCAAGATGCATGCTTGGCATACTCCCCATGACCAATCCCCTCCGCCTTCCCCCGGCTACCCAACTCTATGCGGAGGCGCAGCAAGCCGCCGATGCCGTCATGCGCCAGTTCGCCTGCAACGCTGGGGTGATCGGCGCGCTCGTCGACAGGCTGAAACGCACTCCGCCACGGTTTATCGTCACCTGCGCGCGCGGCAGTTCCGATCACGCCGCGACCTTCGCAAAATATCTGTTCGAGATCCGCCTCGGTCTGATCACCGCCTCGGCTGCGCCCTCGCTCGCCTCGGTGCACGCGGTGAAACCTCGGCTGGACGGCGCGCTGTTCGTGGTGATCTCACAGTCCGGCAAGAGTCCCGACCTGCTGCGCAGCGCCGAACTCGCGCGCGCCGCCGGTGCGATCGTGGTCGCCTTGGTGAATGTAGCCGATTCGCCGCTGGCGGCGCTGGCCGATGTGGTCATCCCGCTGCACGCCGGCCCCGAAATCAGCATCGCCGCCAGCAAGAGCTACCTGTGTTCGCTATCGGCCCTGCTGCATCTCACCGCTTGCTGGAGCGGCGATGTCCGTTTGCAGGCCGCGCTCGCCGAGCTGCCGGAGGCCCTGCGCATGGCCTGGGCGCAGGACTGGTCGCCGCTGGTCGAGGGCCTGACCGACGCCCGCGGCCTGTTCGTGGTCGCGCGCGGGGTGGGCTTAGGTGCCGCGCAGGAGGCGGCGCTGAAGCTCAAGGAAACCTGTGGCTTGCATGCCGAGGCGTTTTCCTCGGCGGAAGTCATGCATGGGCCGATGGCCATCGTTGGCCCGGGGTTGCCGGTGCTGTGTTTCGCGCAGGATGACAGCACCCTGCATGGCACGCTCGACGCAGCCGCGCAGTTCCGCCGGCGCGGTGCGCCGGTCTGGGTGGCCGCGCCCGGCGTGCAACACGACGGCGGCTTGCCGCAGGCCCGCTCGCCGCATCCGGCCTGCTCGCCGTTGCTGGCGATCGCCAGCTTCTATCGCGCGGCCAATGCCCTGGCGATCGCGCGCGGGCGTGACCCGGATGCGCCGCCGCATCTGCGCAAAGTCACCGAGACGACGTGATGACCCTGAGTTTCGTCAACGGCCAGGTACTGACGGAGGACGGGTTTTCGGCCGACGCGATCGTGGTCGTCGCACACGGCCGGATCGTCGAGGTGCGCAGCGGCGCGGTGCCGGCCGCGGGCGAGATCGTGGATCTCGAAGGCCGCTATCTGGTGCCGGGCTTTATCGACGTCCAGGTCAACGGCGGTGGCGATGTCCTGTTCAATACCGCACCGACGCTTGCTGGCGTGCGCCGCATCGCCCAGGCGCACCGCGGCTTCGGCACCACCGGCATGCTGCCGACCTTGATCAGTGACGATGCCGCCGTTATGCATCAGGCGATCGCTGCGGTGCGCGATGCGATCGCGCAGGGCGTTCCTGGCGTGCTCGGCATCCATCTGGAAGGCCCTTATCTCGCCGCTGCGCGCAAGGGTGTCCATGACCAGGGCAAGTTCCGCCTGCCAGACGCGAGCGAAATCGAACTGGTCGCCTCGCTCGGCGTCGGCAAGACCCTGCTGACCCTGGCCCCGGAACGCTTCTCCGCCGAGGTGCTACGCGCATTGAGCGCACGCGGCGTCATCCTCAGCGCCGGCCACACCAGTGCCAACTACCAACAGCTGCGTGCCGGTTTCGCCGCCGGCGTGCGCGGGGTCACCCATCTGTTCAATGCCATGACGGCGATGACCAGCCGCGAACCGGGTGCGGTCGGCGCCGCCCTCGACGACCCGCACAGCTGGTGCGGCGTGATCGCCGATGGCCACCACGTGCATGAAGCCAGCCTGCGCATCGCGATCGCCGCCAAACCGCGTGGCAAAGTATTCCTAGTCACCGACGCGATGCCGCCGCTTGGCGGCGCGAAGGCGGATTTCGATCTTTACGGCGACACCATCAGCTGCCGTGACGGTCGCTGTACCCGCGCCGACGGGACCCTCGCCGGCTCCGCCCTGGACATGGCCAGCGCCGTGCGCCATTGCGTGCGCAGGCTGGGCGTGCCGCTGGCCGAAGCCTGTCGCATGGCGGCGACTTACCCTGCGGAATTCCTCGGCCTGGGCCACGAACGCGGCCGCATCGCGGCGGGTTGCCGCGCGGACCTGGTGGTGCTGGACGAACAGATCATCGCCGCCGAGACCTGGATCGGCGGCGAGCGCAGCCGCCGACTTCAGCCAAAACGCAACGAGGTCAGGGATTGATCACGCCATACAGCGCGAGCGAGGAGAAATCGACCCATGCACCGCCGTAATACGACGGGTATTCGTTCTTGAGGCGGCTGGCGTATTCCTCTGGCGTGTTGGAAGTTAGGCGCGCAGCGATCGCGCTGCGAAGGTAGGCGATGTTGCCGTCGAGCACGTCGAAACCACTGGTCTGGCCGTGGCCGACCAGAATGGTGTCGTATCCGTGCGCCGGCAATTTCTTGAAGAGTTCCAGCCTGGCGATCCACGGCACGAAATGGTCAGCCACGGTGAACAGATGCGTGTCCCTCGGGAACACCAGGTCGAACGCCATTAGCACGCGCTGCATCGGCAGCTTGACCGTGGTCTGCCAATCGGTCTCGCCGTCGCGCACCTTCTCGAACACGAACGGCACGCCGCCGATCCAGGTCAAGCCTTCGTTGAGCACGTGCGTGGGGAGCGTCGGCGTCGTCGCGAGGCCGCCGTTGAATATCAAATTGCGCGAGTCGAGGACCGCCTGACCGTTGGCCCTGATGAACGCGGTGACTTCCGGGAAAGCATAGATCGGCGCCTGCGGAAACCGCTCGTGCAGCACGCCCAAGCCGGCGAAATGGTCGGGATGGGCGTGTGAAAGGACGATGCGCTCGACCGGCTTGCCGAGCTGCTGCACGTAGTCGGCGACTTCGTTGGCATAGCGAAGGAAGAAGTTGCTGTCGAAGATCACCAAGCCCGCCGGGGTCTCGACGATCTGCGTATTGGCGAGAAGGCCGTCGTCCGGCGCGACATAGGTGTGCAGGGTGACATTGCCGTACTGCTTGGTGGTGACCCGGCCAGCTATGGCAGGTATGACTGCGGGCGACGCTAGGGCGGCGAGCTTGTCGTCGACGGCTGGCCGGGTGTAGGCCGGTTGGGCGTAGGCCGAGAGCAGGGCTGAGGCGATCAGCGCCACCAGCAGGGTTTGTTTGATCATTGGGTTTCCTTAAGTTTTGTGGGTGACTCAGAAGAGTTTTGTGCGCGATCAGAATCCGAACTTGCCGTTGCTGTTCTTCCATTGGTCACGTGGCGGGATCGCTTCGATCGCGTCCCAGTGCTCGGCGATCTTGCCGCTGTCGATACGGAACAGGTCGTAGAAGCTGCTGTGGACGCCGCCGATGTGACCTTCGCTCACTGCCAGAACGAAGTTGCCTTCGCCCAGCACCGTGTGGACGCGGTCGTACTTCATCGTGACGCCCTGCGCGGCCATCGCCGCGAGCGCGGCACCGAGCCCGGACAGGCCGTCGCCGATCTGCGGGTTGTGCTGAAGGTAGGCGTCGCCGTCGAAATACCCAGCCAGCCGGTCCATGCGGCCGTTGACCAGAATGTCGTCGAGAAAGTTCTGGACCAAGCGCTTGTTGGCTGCTGTGTTTTCCGGGCTCTGCGAAGCGGTCGCGCCATCGAGCATGCTGCGCCCGCTGGGGTTGGGCGCGGCCGGTTTCTGCTGCAGGTTGTCCCAGTGCTCGACGATCCGACCGTCTTCGAAGCGGAAGATATCGAAGCCGATCTTCGGCCCGAAGAAATCGTAGTCGGTATGCGTAAACACCAAGTCGCCATCCTGGAAAACGCGAACCGTGTTGGCCTTCGCCGAGCCCTTGGGTAGCGCCTGCAGCACCGCGCCGAAGCCGGCCAAGCCATCGCCGACGCCGAGGTTGTGCTGGGTGTACCGATCCGGATTGATAGACGCTATCGGCGCGGTGTCGCCGGTCTCGATGCTCTTGAGCAGATCCACGACCTGAACCGCCCCGAGTTTCCAGGAGGCCATTCGGTTTGAGTCACGCGACCATGGCAAACGCTACGGTTGTTGCGTTTCGTCAATCAAAGGTTTTTCAGGACACGCGCCGACTTGCTATTTCCTACTCCCGCGCTTCAGCGCAGCACGCCCGGCAACCCCGGCACCGGGCTCAGCGCACTGCTGTGCTTGATCTCGTCGAAGCGGCGCGCCGACTTGCCGTCGGGCACGGTCTGCAGGCTGCCTTCGAGCACGTAGGCCACGCCGCGGCGGTCGCTGAGCGCGTTGGCGATCGCGATCCGCGCCTCGGCGCTGGGCGCGTGGGCGAGGGTGATCACGTCGGCGGATTCCGGCCCGATCGAGATGCCAGCGTTGCCCTGCAGCGTGCCTGCCGGCTGGCCGTCGACGCCGAGCACGAGAGTCACCGCATCGAAGCGCATCGGGATGCTGCTGTAGTTCTGCAGCCGCAGGTCGACCGACCAGCCGCCGTCGGGCTTGACGGTAAGCTGCTGGATGCTGGCCGTGGGTTCGGACACCCGACGCACCGGGCCACTGGAGCAACCCGCGACCAGCAGCACGGACACGCAGGCGCAGAGCAGGGCGAGGCGTTTCATACGACGGGCGTCCTAGTCGGTGAGGCGGCGAGAATACACCGCCGCGATCCGCACCCGCATGGCTGCGATGGCTGCGCCCAGAGCGCACCGGACTGGGCACGCCATCGCGGCATACAATCGCCGGCATCGGGCATTTCACGGCATATCAGGACGGCAACACCATGATTGACAAGGCCAGTAGCAGTTTTTTCAGGGACCGCCTGCCGTGGATCATCGCCGCGCTTGCGGTGGCGGCGCTGGTGGTGACGCTGATCGTCTCGCGTGGCGGCGGGGCGCGGCCGGACCCGAAGGACGACGCGCTGGCGCAGCTGAGCGCGCGCCTCGATGCGATGGAAGCCGGCCAGCAGCGCGCCGGCGGCGTGCGTTCGACGGCTGCTGCGCCGGGCATGGGCCCGGGCCGGATCGGACCCAGCGGACCGTTCGGCGGCGAGGATGGCGGAACGTCTCGCGAGATCAAGACCCCGGCGCAAATCGAAGCCGACCGCGCCCAGCAGTTGCGCGAACTGGAAGCGTCGTTCGCCAGCGACACGCCCGACCCGATCGGCGGCGGCAAGACCGAGAACACCCTTGAGCAGACCGTCGATGGCGACACCATGAAGGGCACCGGCCTGAAGCCCAGCGACGTCGACATCGCCTGCAAGCAGAACAGCTGCCGTATCGTCGGAACCTTCGACAAGATGGGCGACGCGCAGGACTGGAGTCTGTTTTACATCACCGCCGCCGGCGGCAACGTGCTGTCGCAGACGCGGATGGTGTTTGTGCCCAAACCCGATGGCCGCACCGAAGTACGCATCTACTCCAATCGCGCGAAGGGCTGATATCGGTCGACGCGATTGAGGCAAGCTCAGGCAAGCCACCTCAAGCGATGACAGCGCGGGTGAGGCGTTGAAGAACGCCTGAAAGACGCTTCACACCACTTTGATGCCCAGCCCGATGCCGAGCGCGGCGAGATTGTCGGCTTCGACATCGAGATCCATCTTCAGCAGCGGACGCGAGTCTAGCCAGCGTTTCGACAGCGCCAGCGCGATGCCCTGGCCTTCGGCCGCCGCGGCGAGTTGCGGGATCGCCTCGGCCTCATGCGCACGGTGCAGCAGCACCGCCAGCCGCAGCACGGCGGCGCTGCGCTGTACCGCGGCGAGCAGGCGGTCGGGCAGGGCGTCGAAGGCCGATTTCGGGATCCGGCGCCGGTGCGTGCGCACCAGCGCAGCGAGGAACTGCTGGTCCTGGCGCGAGAAACCGGCGATGTCGGAGTGTTCGAGCACGTAGGCACCGTGGACGTGGTACTGGCTGTGCGCGATGACCAGACCGACCTCGTGCACGCGCGCGGCCCAGCCAAGCATCCGCCGGTCGTCGGTGTTGAGCGACCACGCCGGCGCGACCTGATCGAACAGCGCCAGTGCGGTCGTCTCCACGCGCGCGGCCTGATCGCCGTCGATCGCATAGCGCTGCATCATCGCGGCGATCGACACGTCGCGCGGATCGTCGTCGCTGGCGCGGCCGACGATGTCGTAGAGCACGCCTTCGCGCAGCGCCGCCTTGCTGACCGCCAGCCGCTTCAGGCCAAGGGCGTCGAACGCCGCCTCCATCACCAGGATGCCGCCGGCGATGATCGGGCGGCGATCGACGGACAGGCCGGGCAGGTCGATGGCGTCGATGGTCTCGGCCTGCAGCAGCCGCTCGCGCACAATCGGCAGTGCCTCGGCGGTGATCGCGCCCTTGGTCAGCGACATCGCCGCGCAGATCTGGCCGACCGCCTTGCTGGTGCCCGACGAGCCCAGCGCCTCGTCCCAGCCGAGCGCGCGATAGATGCTGGCAAACTGCTGAAACTCCGCGGTCACTTCGGTCAGCGCATCCTTCCACTTCTTGCGCGACAGCTTGCCATTGCCGAAAAACCGCCGCGTGCTGGCGACGCAGCCGACCTGCAGGCTCTCGCGTTCGATCGCATCGAAGCCTGCGCCGATGATGCATTCGGTAGAGCCGCCGCCGATGTCGATCACCAACCGCAACTGCGCGCTTTTCGGCGGCTGCGCATGCGCGACGCCGAGATACACCAGTCGTGCTTCCTCGCGGCCGGAGACCACTTCGATGGCGTGGCCAAGCGCGGTTTCCGCCGGCACCAGAAACGTCTGCGGCGCGGCGAGTGCGCGCACGGTGTTGGTCGCGACCGCGCGCACGCGCTGCGGCGGGATGTCGCGGATGCGCTGGCCAAAGCGCGCCAGACAGTCGAGCGCGCGCTGGCGCACGTCGACGCGCAGCCCGCCCTTGCCGTCGAGGCCCTCGGCCAGTCGTACGGTTTCGCGCAGGCGGTCGATGATGCGCAGCTGGCCGAGCATGTAGCGTGCGACCACCATGTGGAAACTGTTGGAGCCGAGATCGATCGCAGCAAGCAGTTCGCCGTCGCGCAGCGGCAATGCGCTGGCGTTGTTGTTGCCGGGGACGGAAAAACTCAGGCGGGCGATTGCACTCATCCGCAGAGTTTAGACAGCAGCGCCAGCTGTGCCGAGTGCGCCGTCGCGCCGGCGGCAGGCGCAAGGTGCCGATAGCTGCCGTCACTGTGTAGTTGCCAGGCGTTGAGATTGTCGGCGAGATAGTTGTCGAGCGCCTCGTCGCGCACGCGCGCGGCAATCGCCGGGTCGAGGATCGGAAAGCCGGTTTCGACGCGGCGCAGCAGGTTGCGTTCGAGCCAGTCGGCGCTAGTGCAGTACAGGTCCGGCTTGCCGTCATTGGCAAACCAGTACACGCGGCTGTGTTCGAGAAAGCGGCCGACGATCGAGCGCACGCGGATGTTGTCGGACACGCCGGGGACGCCGGGGCGCAGCGTGCACGCGCCGCGCACGACCAGTTCGATCGACACGCCGGCCTTCGATGCCGCATACAGCGCGTCGATGACCTGCGGCTCGTTGAGCGCGTTCATCTTGGCGACGATGCGCGCCGGCTTGCCGGCCTTCGCGTGCCGGGTTTCGCGCTCGATCATCCGCAGCACACCGGCGTGCAGGGTGAACGGCGATTGCAGCAGGCACTTGAGTTTGATCGCCGGAGCCAGCCCGGACAGCTGCTGGAAGATCAGGTGAACGTCGTTGCCGATGTCGGGATCGGCCGTGATCAGACCGAGATCGGTGTAGGCGCGCGCGGTGCCGGCGTGGTAGTTGCCGGTGCCAAGATGGGTGTAGCGGCGCAGCTTGCGGCCCTCGCGACGCACGATCAGCAGCATCTTGGCGTGGGTCTTGTAGCCGACTACGCCGTACACGACCTGCACGCCGGCCTCCTGCAGCCGATCCGCAAAACCGAGGTTGGCTTCCTCGTCGAAGCGCGCGCGCAGCTCGACGACGACGGTGACGTCCTTGCCGTTGCGCGCGGCCTGCACCAGGTGCTCGACGATCGCGGAGTCCTTGCCGGTGCGGTACAGGGTCTGCTTGATCGCCAGCACATTGGGGTCTTCGGCGGCCTGCTTGACCAACTCGACCACCGGCGTGAACGAGTCGAACGGATGGTGCATCAGCACGTCGCCATCATTGATGCGCTCGAACATCGCGTCGCTGCCGGCGAGCACGCGCGGCACGTAGGGCGCGAACTTGAGGTCCGGGCGATCGACCTGGTCGTAGATCTGGATGATGCGGTTGAGATTGACCGCGCCTTGGATGCGGTAGACGGCGTTCTCGGGCAGGTCGAAGTTTTTCAGCAGCGTGCGCTCGATCGGCTTCGGGCACTGGGCGGCGATCTCCAGCCGCATCGCGCGCAGATAGCCGCGTCCGACCAGCTCGTCGCGCAGCGCAAGTGCGAGGTTCTCGACCTCGTCTTCGTCGACGATCAGCTCGGAGTTGCGGGTCACGCGGAACTGGTACGCGCCCTTGACCTCCATGCCTGGGAACAGCTCGCCGACGAACTCCGACAGCACCGACGACAGGAACACGAAATCGTACTCGCCGCCGGAAATCTTCTGCGGCAATTGGATGATCCGCGGCAGCGAGCGCGGCGCGCGCACGATTGCGAGATTGCCGACCCGGCCGAAGGCATCCTTGCCCTTCAGCACCACGACGATGTTCAGCGACTTGTTGAGGATCTTCGGGAACGGATGCGCCGGATCGAGGCCAAGCGGCGATAGCACCGGCAGGATCTCCTCGCGGAAGTGCGCGCGCAGCCAGCGCGTCTGCCTGGTGTTCCAGCTGTCGCGACCGAGCACGCGGATGCCGGCCACGGACAGCGACGGGCGCAGCACGTCGTTCCAGCAGTGGTACTGCGCATCGACCAGTTCCGCGGCGCGGTCGTGGATACGCTTGAGCAATGCCGCAGGCGTAATGCCGTCGGCGGCGACCGGCACGCCGAAATCCTGCGCATGGCGCACGGTCGCGGCGCGGATTTCGAAGAACTCGTCGAGATTGGTGCAGGAAATGCACAGGTAGCGCAGCCGCTCAAGCAGTGGCACCGACGCGTCCTGCGCCTGTGCGAGCACGCGGAAGTTGAAGTCGAGCTGCGATAGCTCGCGGTTGAAATACAGCGCCGGGTCGCGCACCGGATCGGCGTCGGTGGCGCTGGTAGCGAGGGTTGCGATCGCAGCGCTCATGTGCCGGAGGCTCGTGTGATGGAGGGCGAGACGTGTTCGCGCCGATGCACGCGGTCGGCGCCGAAATGACAGGAAAACACGCTGCCGCGACCGACCTCGCTCTCGATCTCGAGCCGCGCCTGGTGCAGCTGCAGCACGTGCTTGACGATCGACAAACCCAGACCGGTGCCGCCGCTCTCGCGCGAGCGACTGGTGGACACGCGGTAGAAGCGTTCGGTGACCCGCGGAAGATGCGCGGCAGGAATGCCGTAGCCGCTGTCGCGTACCGACAGCACCACACCGTCGCCCTGGGCGGCAAAACGGATCACGATGCGACCGCCGGCCGGCGTGTAGCGCACCGCGTTGCCGACCAGGTTGGAGAACGCACTGTGCAGCTCCCTAGTCGAGCCCCACAGATCGACGGCTGCTGCGTCCTCGATCGTCACTGTGTGGCGGTGCTGGCTGAGCGCCTCGGCCTCGCGCTTGAGCGTGGTCAGCAGCGACGCCATCGCGACGTGCTCGTCGACGACGGTGTCCTGCGCTTCGAGCCGCGACAGCATCAGCAGGTCCTCGACCAACTGGGTCATGCGCTGCGACTGGCGGCGCATCTCGGCCAGCATCGGCGTCCACTCCGGATGCTCCTCGGGATCGAGCATGTCCAGATAACCGTGCACCACGGTCAATGGCGTGCGCAGCTCGTGCGACACGTTGGCGACAAAATCGCGGCGCACCTGCTCCAACCGCATGAGCTTGCTGACGTCTCGCGCAACCAGCAACCACAGCTCATCGGAGTACGGGATCAGCCGCAGGCTCAGGCGGATCGCCGGATCGACTGGCGAGGCGGCGTCGAGCAGCGGTTCGGCATGGCGGCCGGCCGACAGCCAGTGCGCGATCGGCAGCGGCTGCAGGCGTTCGCCGAGCGCGGCGTCGATGTCGTTGGGATAGTGCAGGCCGAGCA
>JBOHYD010000181.1:0-6212 GCA_050737635.1 Luteimonas sp.
CTGCGGGGCCGGGAGCGGCCGCGGCGGCCGCGGTCGCCGCGCGTGCGGATGCCGATGCGGCTGTGCCGGCCACGTCGCTCGCGGGTTTGGGTTCATCCTGCGCGATGGCGCGTACGCGCGGCGGCACGAAGCTCAGGCCGGGCAGCACGCCGGCGGCGGCCATGGTCGCGTCGAGTGTTTCCAGCGTATTGGCGTAGCTCGCCATCACCTGGCGGTCGAAGATGCGGTACAGCCGCCGTCGTGCGTCGTCGCCGATCTGCAGCGGGTGGCTGGCATCGCGCATCGCCCGGCACAGCGCCCGCGGACCGAGCGGGATGCGGGCGGCGTCGAACGCGGGTGTGCCGGCGAGCACGCCGAAGCGCTGGCCGAGCAGGTGCAGCGCGAACGTCGCGCGACCTTCCTGGCGCGATGCGATCTCGCCGAGCACGGTGGCCTCGTCGATCGCCGTGTCCTCGACCAGCGACAGGTCGCCGAAAAGCATCCGCCGGTCGGGCGATGCCGTGGTCGCCGCCGCAATGGGGCTGCGGATTGCCGCCAGCTCCGACTCGATCCCGAGCATCACGCGCGGGATCAGGTCGGCGCGGTTGAGACGCAGCGCGCGCAGCGCCTGCATGTACTCCGACTGGCTGGACGTGTCGCGCGCGGTGTCCGCGAGCCGGTACAGCTCCTGCTCGAGCTCGCCAAGCATCGTGCCGAGATGCAGATCGAGTTCGATCGAAACCAGCGCCAGCGCCTGCTCCAGCACCTTGCGCACGCGTCGCGGCAAGCCAGCGGTGGCCAGCGTGCGCGGTGCAGCGGTATGTGCTGAACTCGAAGCGGACATCCTGCATTCGGTACGTGTTCCCCGCGGTTGTGTACCACGCCGGGGGCCTCGCCACCAGCCAACGTCGATCGCGGGCCGGCCCGACCAGTGCACGCACGAACGACGGCCGTGTTGTCCGCAAAGGACAAAAATGAGGTGAAAAGGCGTAAGCGCCTGTGGGCAGACGGTGTCTATTGCATGCTTTGCGGACATTGGACGCGATGGCTGTTGCCTTGCGCTCAGTTGTCGAGGAACAGCGCGATCACGTCGTTGCCGAAACGCCGCCCGAGCGCGGTCGGGCGCACGCGGTCGTCATCGATGTCCAGCCAGCCATGCGCCTGCGCCTGCGCGAGCGGCGTCGCGATCGCGTCGCGGTCGAGTCCGGTGCGCGCAGCAAACTGCGCCAGCGTGAAACCGTCAACCAGCCGCAGCGCATTGAGCATGTATTCGAACGGTCGCTGTGCAGCTGCGATGCGCTCGTCGCCGCCGATCGCCTGCGCGCTGCCGGCCGCGGCCAGATACGCGGCCGGATGCTTGAGCTTCCAGCGCCGCAGGATGGTCCGCTCCGCGCCCAGGGTGAGTTTGCCGTGCGCGCCGGCGCCGATGCCGAGATAGTCGCCGAAACGCCAGTAGTTGCAGTTGTGCGCGCACTGCCGTCCGGGCTGCGCATACGCGCTGATCTCGTACTGCGCGTAGCCGGCGTCGGCGAGCAGCGCCTGGCAGCGCTCCTGCATGTCCCACGCGGCGTCCTCGTCGGGCAATCCCTGCGGCGGCTTGGCGGCGAACACGGTGTTGGGCTCGAGGGTGAGCTGGTAATGCGAGACGTGCGTGGGTTGCAGCGCCAGCGCGCGTGTGATGTCGTGCCCGGCCATCGCCAGCGTCTGCCCGGGCAGCGCATACATCAGGTCGATGTTGAAATTGTCGAAACCGGCATCGCGCGCCAGCCGCACCGCGGTGTCGGCCTGGGCGCTGTCGTGGATGCGGCCGAGACGCCGCAGCAGCGCATCGTCGAAGCTCTGCACGCCGAAACTGATGCGATTGACGCCGGCCGCCCGGTAGTGCTCGAAGCGGCCGTGCTCGGCGGTGCCGGGATTGGTTTCCAGCGTGATCTCGAGATTCGGCGCAAACCGCAGCCGCGCGCTCGCGCCCTGCAAAAACGCATCGATCGCTTCAGCGGGAAACAGGCTAGGCGTGCCACCGCCGAAGAACACGCTGTGGATGGTGCGGCCCCAGACCAGCGGCAGGTCGTGATCGAGATCGGCGAGCAGCGCATCGACATACGCCGCGAACGGCAGCGCCCCACGCGCTTGGTGCGAGTTGAAATCGCAGTACGGACACTTGCGCACGCACCACGGCAGGTGGACGTACAGCGACAGCGGCGGCGGGGTGAGCATCGTGGTCATTGTAGGAGCGTCCGGATGGGCGCGATGGGCATTACTGGGTAAGCCTCATCACGCCCATAGGACGCTCCTACACAATCTCCGCCAGCCGCTGCCGCAGCAGCGCCAACGCGCGGCCGCGGTGGCTGATGCGGTTTTTCAGGCCCGGTGCGATCTGCGCGGCGCTCA
The DNA here is from genome assembly GCA_050737635.1 of Luteimonas sp. Taxonomy (GTDB): domain Bacteria; phylum Pseudomonadota; class Gammaproteobacteria; order Xanthomonadales; family Xanthomonadaceae; genus Luteimonas. Next base: position 2,371 of record JBOHYD010000181.1, read on the forward strand.
TGCCGTTGTCGGGGTCGAAGAACACCGGGTCGTAGCCGAAGCCGCCGTCGCCCGCGCGCGCATGCAGCACGCGGCCGTGCCAGACGCCTTCGGCGATCAGCGGCTGCGGATCGCCGGCGTGGCGCAGCGCGACGATCACCGCGACGAACTGCGCGCCCCTGCGCGCGTCGGGCACGTCGTGCAGCGCCGCGAGCAGCTTGTCGATGTTGGCGTCGGCGTCGCCATGGCTGCCGGCATAGCGCGCCGAATACAGCCCCGGTGCGCCGTCGAGGGCATCGACGCACAGGCCGGAATCGTCGCCGAGCGCCGGCAGGCCGGTGATGCGCGCGGCGTGGCGCGCCTTGAGCAGCGCGTTTTCGACGAAGCTGAGGCCGGTCTCCTCGGCATCAATGACGCCGAACTCGCCCTGCGCAACGACATCGAGATCGCCGCTGGCGAACAGATCGCGGAACTCGGCGAGCTTGCCGGCGTTGCTGCTGGCGATCACCAGCCGTTTTCTTGCAGCGATGGTCATCGCGTCAGTTCCAGCAAATTCCATGGGCCAGGCGAGTGGGGTGCGAGGGGCGGGGAACGAGTGGGGGAAATGAGGAGTGAGAAACTGAGGAGTGAGAAACGAGAGAAGAGCGCCCTGCGTTTACTCGTTTCTCACTCCTCGCTTCTCGTTCTTCACTCCTCGCTTCAAGCCAACGCCGCGCGCTGCGCGGCCATTAGCTCGCCGATGCCTTTCTCGGCCAACCCGAGCAGCGCGCCGAGTTCCTCGCGGCGGAAGGCGTGGCCTTCGGCGGTGCCCTGCAGCTCGATGAAGCCGCCGCCGTCGTTCATCACCACGTTCATGTCGGTGTCGCAGTCGCTATCCTCGGCGTAGTCGAGGTCGAGCACCGGCGTACCGCGGTAGATGCCGACCGAGATCGCGGCGACCGCGCCGTGGATCGGGTCGCGGGTGATCTGGCGTTTGGCCTGCAGCCAGCGCACCGCATCGACGAGCGCGACGTAGGCACCGGTGATCGCGGCGGTGCGAGTGCCGCCGTCGGCTTGCAGCACGTCGCAATCGAGGGTGATGGTGCGCTCGCCGAGCGCATTGCGATCGACGCAGGCGCGCAAGGAGCGGCCGATCAGGCGCTGGATTTCCAGCGTGCGTCCGCCTTGTTTGCCGCGTGCGGCCTCGCGGTCGCTGCGAGTGTGGGTGGCGCGCGGCAGCATGCCGTACTCGGCGGTGACCCAGCCCTCGTTCTTGCCGCGCAAAAAGCCCGGCACGCGGTTGTCGACGCTGGCCGTGCACAGCACGCGGGTGTCGCCGAAGGCCACCAGCACCGAGCCTTCGGCATGGCGCGTGTGGCCGCGCTCGATGCGTACCGCGCGCAGCTGATCGGCGGCGCGGCCGCTGGGACGGGAGAATTCGGACATGGATTTGCCGCCGGATTACCGCTGACGCGGCGTGCGAGTTTACCATCGGCACCGCGCGCCACTGCGCAGTCGCCAGCGATCGCGACCGATGCGCACGCGCTCAGTCGCGCAGCGTTTCCTCACGACATGCCAAAACGCCAGACTAGGGATATCCGATGCCGATCCGTAGCATGACCGCCTTCGCCGCTGCCGAGCGCATCACGCAGTGGGGCACGCTGGGCTGCGAACTGCGCGCGGTCAACCATCGGTTTCTTGAACTCGGCGTGCGTGCGCCCGACGAGCTGCGTGCGCTGGAGCCGGCACTGCGCGAGCGCATCGGTGCGCGGGTGTCGCGCGGCAAGCTCGACCTCAGCCTACGTCTGCGCGGCATCGACGGCGCCGACACCCTGCAACTCAACGAGGCGCTGCTGATGCGGCTCGATGCGCTGTCGCGCGAGCTCGAATCGCGCTTCCCGGCGCTGCGCACGCAGCTGGTCGATCTGCTGCAGTTCCCGGGCGTGCTGCAGACCAGGGCCGCCGATCCGGCAGCGCTGCAGGTGCAGGCGCTGGAGCTGCTCGACGAGGTGATCGCCGCGTTTGTCGAATCGCGCGAGCGCGAAGGCGCCAATCTGGTGGCTGCGATTGGCGAGCGCGTCGACGGCATCGCGCGCTGCGCCGCGCAGGCGCGCGTGCTGATGCCGGTGATCCGCGCCGGCCAGCGTGCCAAGCTCGAAGCCCGATTTGCCGATCTCGCGCAGCCGAGCGCCGGCCACACCGCGTTCGAACCGGGGCGTGTCGAGCAGGAGTTGGTGATCTGGCTGCAGAAGCTCGACGTCGACGAAGAGCTCGATCGCCTCGACAGCCACATCGGTGAAATCCGCCGCATCCTCGGCCAGCCCGAGCCGGTCGGCCGCCGGCTGGATTTCCTGCTGCAGGAATTCAACCGCGAGGCCAATACCCTCGGCTCCAAGTCGGTCGACACCCGCACCACCAACCTCGCGGTGGAGCTGAAGGTGCTGATCGACCAGATCCGCGAGCAGGTGCAGAATATTGAATAGGAACGAGGGAAGAGGAGTGAGCAACGAGTGCAGTGTCCGGAATGGCGCGGTGAACAGGAACGAGGAGAGAGGAGTGAGCAACGAGTGCGGTGCCGGGAATGGCGCGGCCTACCGGCGGTCGGTGCCTGCATCTGTCCAGCGGCGGCTCGCCGCCCCTCGTTTCTCACTCATCTTCACTCTCCACTGACTCATGCGCGGAACCCTGTTCATGGTCGCGGCACCCTCGGGTGCCGGCAAATCCAGCATCGTCAACGCCTGCCTGGCGCGCGATGCCAACATCTGCCTGTCGATCTCGTTCACCTCGCGCCAGCCGCGTCCGGGCGAGCGCCACGCCGAGCACTACCATTTCATCGCCGCCGCCGAATTCCAGCGGATGATCGCCGCCGGCGATTTCTTCGAGCACGCGCAGGTGCACGGCGACTGGAAGGGCACCGCCAAGCAGTCGGTGGAGCCGCAGCTCGCCGCCGGGCGCGATGTGCTGTTGGAGATCGACTGGCAGGGCGCGCGGCAGGTGCGCGCGCAGGTGCCCGACGCGGTCGGTGTGTTCATCCTGCCGCCGTCGCGCGCGGCGCTCGACGAGCGCATGCGCAAGCGCGGCCAGGACAGCGAGGGGGTGATGGCGCAGCGGCTGGCCGCGGCGCGCGAGGAGATGTCGCACTTCGACGAGTTCGACTACGTGATCGTCAACGAGCACTTCGATACGGCCGTCGACGAGATGTGCGCGATCTTCGTCGCCAGCCGCCTGCGTCGCGGGTTGCAGGCGCAGCGCCATACGGACCTAGTCGCCGCCCTGCTGCGGTAGGAGCGCCCCATGGGCGCGATGGGGCCTTCCCGTGAAAGCCCCATCGCGCCCATGAGGCGCTCCTACGGAAATCGAAGGGCCGGATTGCCGTTATAAGCCACTGATTCTCAAGACTTCCGCTTGCGTCGGCGATCCCGTTGCGGCTACACTCCACGCCCCCTGATTCTTGAATCGACGGCCCGCCGGCCGCCGGGAGTACTATGGCCCGCATTACTGTGGAAGATTGTCTGCAAGTGGTCGACAACCGTTTTGACCTGGTCATCATGGCCGCCAAGCGCGCGCGCCAGCTCGCCGACGGCGTCGAACCGATGATCGACAACAGCGAAAACGACAACAAGCCGACGGTGTTGGCGCTGCGCGAAATCGCCGCGCGCCGCATCGACCAGGCCTATATCAATGTGATCGAGAAGTCCGAGCGCGAGCGCAAGGAGCGCGAGGCGCTGGAATGGGCCGCCGCCGAAGTGGTCGGCGACGACGACATGTCGAAGGGCGATGACTGAAAGCCGGGAATAGAGAATGGCGAATAGGCAATCGCTGCCGTGCCGTTCCCCTCATTCCCGTGTCGACAACAGCCCCGCTTCGGCGGGGCTGTTGCGTTG
>JBOHYD010000182.1:0-1943 GCA_050737635.1 Luteimonas sp.
GCTGCTGGAGCCGATCGGGAACCTCCCGCCAGCGGAAGCGGAAGACGCTTACTATCGGCAACAAGCCGAGCACGCCAAAGCGGCGTGACTCACACCAAATGGCCTCCGGGATTCCCGGGGCGGTTCAATCGGCTATCCCGGACGCGACCTCGCCTGGGTGTTCGCGCGCGTACCGGTGATCGACGATGCGCTGTATGCGCAGTTGGTTGAAAAAGCCCGCGGCCACGGTGTCGACACCAGCAAACTCAAGCGCGTGCCACAGGTCGCCGAGCAGGTCGGCAAACCCGGATTTGCGGCACCGGACAGGCCGTAGGCGCATCTCCCGCGCTCCCGCTTCCCGCCTATCGGTCGTAATTGCTCAGCGCCAGCGACAGCAGCGACTTGGCCTGCTCGCGCAGCGAGGGCGGCTCGACGATCTCGGCGTCGCTGCCGTAGTGCAGCACGTCCATCAGCAGTTCGCGGGCGGCGCTGTAGGGCACCTTGAGTTCGTAGCGGCCGTCGGACAGGTATTTGCCCTGTTGCTGCGAATGCCAGTGCTCGTCGGCTACCCAGCGCGCGGCCTTGGCGCTGAACACGATCGTGGCGATGCCCTTCGGCGGGCCGGAAAAGATGCCGTAGCTGCCGGCGAGGTGCTGGTTGAGCGCGTCCTCGTCGATGTCGCGCGCGATGGCGTCGAGCTGGCGCGCGGTGGTGATGCGATCGACGGAGAAACTGCGCAGCGCGTCGCGGTCGTTGTCCCATGCGTCCATGTACCAGTTGTCGCGGTAGTGGGTGATGCGCTGCGGCGACACCGTGCGTCGGGTCTTCTCGTCGGTGGAGCGCGCGCGGTATTCGAAGCTGAGCTGCATGCGCGCGAGCACCGCCGAACACACGGTGCGGAACACGTGCTCGTCCATGCGCCGGGTGCGGTGCGGGATCACCCGCACGCGCTCGACCGGCCACGGTTTGCCGGCGGCTGGGTTGCCGACGGCATGTTCGGACAGCAGCTTGTCGATGCGGCCCTGCAGCGGCGCGAGCGCGGCCGACAGCACGCCGCCGCCGCTGCGCGCGAGCAGCTGCTGCGCGGCGAGTAGGGCGTGCAGCTCGTCGGAATTGAGCCACAGACCGGGCAGTTCGAAGCGTCCGCCGTCTTCGACGTCGTAGCGGAAGCCGGCATCGCTGTCGCCCGATACCGGGGCCATTAGCCCGTCGCGCAGAAACGCCAGGTCGCGATAGACCGTTGCGCGCGAGCATTCCAGATCGTCCTGCAGCCGCGCCATCGTCACCGGATAGCGCGCGGTTTTGAGGATGCGGTGCAGTGACAGAATGCGTTCGTAGCGGTCCATGTGCCGATTATGGACGGATCGGGTGAGCCAGCGCGATCGCGCTTAGTCAGGCGTGGCTGAGCGATGGCCAAGGCCGCTCAACGCAGCGAGGTGTCCGGGGGCTTTTGATGGTCGTGCTGCTCTCCGATAAAGCCGGCACCGGCGCCGGGCTCGAGCAGCAGGGCGTTGATGCAGGCCAGATGCTCGACCGCGACGCGTCGGCACAGCCGTGCCCAGCCGCGCTGGGTGGAGGTCGGCTGTCCGGTCAGCGCGAGTGCCCTGGCGTGCGTCTCGATCTCGTCGGCCATCTGCAGCAGCGCGTGGCCGTTGGCGTGCGCGGTCTCAGCCCGTCGTACGCGACGGCGCGCGCGCAGCAGATGCACGCCGCCTGTGGCGGCAAACAACACGCCTGCCAGCAGTGCGAGGCCGATCGCGGCGAGGATGACGATCGCCGGCCACGCGAGGATCATCGCCAGGTACCCGGCTGTGAGGCACCCAGCCGTGAAGCGCCCAGCCGTGAAGCGCCCAGCCGTGAAGCACTCCGCGGTGGCGCGCGAGTCGTGCCGCCGATGTGGGCTGCAGCGGTCGCGGATGGCTCGCCCAGTCGGGACTGTTTGATCGTCGTCGGCCGACCGACGC
>JBOHYD010000183.1:0-4298 GCA_050737635.1 Luteimonas sp.
GCGGACGTCGCCTTCGTCGGCGGCAGCCTGCAGGACATCGGCGGCCACAACCTACTCGAACCCGCCGCCGTCGGCACCGCGATCGTCACCGGCCCGCACCTGCACAACTTCGTCGACATCGCCCGCCAGCTGTCGCGCGTCGGTGCGCTGGCGATCGCCGAGGATGCCGACGCGGTCGGTGCCGCGCTCGAATGCCTGCTCGGCGACGCTGGCGCGCGCCTGGCGATGGCCTCGGCCGGACATGCCTTGATCGAACAGGGCCGCGGCACGCTCGCGCGCACGCTGGAGATCGTCAGGCTGGATCTGCCGCGCGGCTGATCGCAGCGCGACAGCGCGTCGAGCGCGCTACTGCCGTGGAGGCGTCGCCGCGTCGCCGTCGGGCGCGAGTTGCGCGTCGGCATTGACAGTCAGCAGGCGGTTGACGTCCTGGATGTCGGCGACGTCGAGCGAGCCGGCGGACTGGTCGAGCAGCAGGCGGTTCTGCAGGTAGTCGTACTTGGCGATCGCGTAATCCTGGCGGGCGTTGAACAAGGTCTGCTGGTTGATCAGCACGTCGAGCACGGTGCGCGTGCCGACCTCCAGACCGACCTGCGAGGCCTCGTAGGCGGCGTTGGCGGAAAACACCGCCAGCCGCCGCGCCTCGACCGCGCTGATGCCAGCGACCAGCACCTGGTACGCATTGCGGGTGTTGCGGATTACCGCACGCTTCTGCTGCTCGTACTGGTCCTGGGTGATGTCGCGCTGCGCGACCGCTTGGCGCACGCGTGACTGGGTCGCGCCGCCGGAGTAGATCGGCACGGTGAGGGTGAGCGTCAGGCTGCGAGATTTTGAATCGTTTCCTAGGCTTCTACTAGCACTCAAACCATTGTCGGCAAACTCGGTGCCGGTACCCCAAGCCGCGCTCTTTCCATACTGCCCGGTCAAGTCAAGGTAGGGCAGATGCCCCGCTTTAGCGGTCGAGATATCGAACTCGGACGACTGCACCTGCGCTTCAAGCGATTTCAAGGTGGGGTTGTCCGCGACTGCCGATGCGACCCAGGCATCGACATCCTTATCGGACGGCAGCTGCGGTCGGAAGTCCTCGGGCAGCGCCTTGAGGTTGACGACGCTGGTGCCGGTGATCTCGGTCAACGACTGATAGGTGTCCTGCAACGTGTTGCGCTGGGCAATGGTGTTGGCGCGCGCACTGTCGTACTGGGCACGCGCCTCGTGCACGTCGGTGATCGGCGCGAGGCCGACTTCGAGGCGCTTGTCGGCGTAGTCGAACTGGCGCTTGAGTGCGGTTTCCGATGCCTCGGCGGCGGCCAGCGTCTCGATCGCGACCAGCACGTTGAAATACGCGGCCGAAGTACGGGTGACCAGCGTGTCGTTGGCGTTCTCGAGGTCGAAGTCAGCCGCATTGTTCAGCGCGCGACGCGAGCGCAGCGTGCTGATGCGGCTCCAGTCAAATACCGATTGCGACAGATTTACGCCGTAATCTCGTCCGCGGCTATTGCTTTCCGAGTTTCCGGTGGTTCTGCCGATCACCACACCGTTTTGAAATATGTCTTGGGGCTGACCGTTCGAGGTGCTCCAAGACCGTGACAACGACGCACTGCCGTTGATCTGCGGCAGCAGGTTCGCGCGCGCCTGCACGGCGTTTTCCTTGGTCGCGAGACGCGTGGATTCGGCGGCGCGCAGTTGCGGGTCGCCGGTGCGCGCGAGTTCGTAGGTTTGCAGCAGGTCTTCGGCGGAGGCCGCGGCCGGCAGCAGGGCGGCCAGGGCGAGCGCGAGGGCAAGGCGGTGACGGAGCATGGGGGGTGTCCTTGGATCGGAAGACGGCAGGTCAGAACGCGAATACCGGTACCGGCGCGGCACCAGCGAGATAGGCGAGGTCGGTCTCGAACAACGATTCGCGGCGTACGCCGCTGACGTCGCGGCGCACGCGCACCGCGTCCATCGCCGGCGAGCGACCGTGGACGATAAACATGCGTCCGCCCGGCCGCAGCCACTGCACGAAGCGCGCGGGCACGGTGTCGACCGCGCCGGTCACGCAGATCGCGTCGAAGCGGCGCTCGGTGCCCCACGCGAAGGCGTCGGCGGCTTCGACGCGGACATTGGCCGCGCCGTGGCGCAGCAGGCGCGCACGGGCGAGGTCGGCGAGGTCGGCGTGGCGCTCGAGGCTGACCACGTCGCGCGCGAGACGGCCGAGGCAGGCGGCGAGAAAGCCGCTGCCGGTGCCGATCTCCAGCACCTCGTCGCCGGGGTCGAGGTCGAGGGCCTGCAGCGCGCGGCCTTCGAGCACCGGCTTCATCATCCGCTCGCCGTGGGCGGTGGGCAGCGCGATGTCGCTGTAGGCCAGCGGCTTGTGGATGTCGGCGACGAAGGCCTCGCGCGGGATCGATGACAGCGCTTCGAGCACGCGCACCTCGAGCACGTCCCAGGGACGTACCTGCTGCTCCACCATCGTCGCGCGCGCTTTGGCGTAGTCCATCGTCGACATCATTCTCGGTGTAGTGCGGGGTTTGCGGTGCTGGCAGGCGATTTTAGTGGACAAATCCGCCCAATCATTTCTCGGGCTCCCTTCTAGGGGCGAGTGGAGAGCAACGAGGGGTGAGAAACGAGTGTGGAGCACATCGCGCGATGTGCGGGCGGTGCCACTCGCTTCTCGTTTCTCATTCCTCGTTCCTCATCACTCGTTCCTCAGCTATAAGGATCGTGGCTGGCGACGGCGTTCACGCAGTGCCGGAAGTCACCGGGACTCCCGGCGTCGCCGCCGCGGTACACGACGCCTTCAGCCGCCGCGCGCCTTGCCGCGCGGTATCGCGGCAACGGTGGCGGCGGAACCGTAGGCGCGCAAGAACAGATCGACCGAGGCTTGCAGATGCGACTCCACCGACTTCGGTGTGTAGGTCGCGCAGCCGAGCACCATCAGCGTGTGCAACTCCCCCTTGACCAGCGTGAAGAACTGCGACGAGGCGATTTGCGCATCGCGAATCGCGAGCTCGCCGCTGGCGGCGCGGCGCGTCAACAGATCGGCAAAATCCTTCTGAATGCGGCGCGGGCCGGCTTCCCAAAACAGGCTCGGAATCTTCGAGCCGACCAGATGCGGCGTGCACATGACGCGGTGCCCGGCGATCGATTCGGGGGTGCTGACCATCGCAAAAAACGTGCGCGCGATGGTCAGCAGCCGCTCGCGCACCGGTGTGGCGGGTTCGGTCTCGAACACCGATGCCGGCAGCTGGCGTTCGCAGCGGGCCTTCACCGCCTCGACAAACAGTGCCTCCTTGTCGCCAAAATGGCTGTAGACGGTGAGCTTGGACACACCGGCCTCGGCGGCGATCTGGTCCATGCTGACGCCTTCGTAGCCCTGCACGATGAACATGCGCTTGGCAGCGTCGAGGATCGTCGCGCGCTTGGACAGGTCCTTTGGCCGGCCGGGGCTGGCAGCGCGCACCGGAGCCGGGGCGCTGGCAGGGTCTGGAGAGCGATCGACTGACATGGGTGGATACTAGACTAATCGGTACGGTATTTATACGCTAGCCGTGAGTTCATTAAATCCACTCCCCGACGCCTCGCGGTCTCTCCCATGATTGTCATGCAGCCTGCTCCCAAACAACGCCTGCCGGCGTGCGCGCCATTGCCGCTCGCGTTGTCGCTGCTGCTGGCCGCGTGCGGCAGGCCCGAGGCCGCCGCGCCGCCACCGCGCCCGGTGCTGGTCGCGCATCCACTGGCGACGGCCGGCGCGGGCGTGACCGCCTATTCCGGCGACATCCGCGCGCGGCAGGAAAGCCCGCTGTCGTTCCGCATCGGCGGCAACTTGGTCCGCCGCCATGCCGATGCCGGCGATCGTGTCACGCGCGGTGCCGTGCTGGCCGAACTCGATCCTGGCGACCAGCGCCTGCAGGCGCAGTCCGCGCAGGCGCAGCTGGCCGCGGCCGAAGGCGAACTGCGGCGCGCGCGCGCCGATCAAGCGCGCTTTGCGCAATTGGCCAAAGACCAGCTGGTCAGCCGCTCGGCGCTTGACGCACAGGACGCGTCGTTGCGCGCCGCCGACGGCCAGGCCCGCGCCGCGCGCGCCGCGCGCGATGTCGCGCGCAACCAGGCCGATTACACGCGCCTGCACGCACCGCACGATGGCGTGATCGCAACGCGCGAGGCCGAGGCCGGGCAGGTGGTGGCGGCCGGGCAGACGGTGTTCACGCTCGCCGCCGACGGCGCGCGCGAGGTCGCGATCGCGCTGCCGGAAGCGCGCATCCGCAGCGTCCGCGTCGGCCAGCCGGTGCTGGTCGAACTATGGAACGCACCGGGCGCACGCC
>JBOHYD010000184.1:0-10650 GCA_050737635.1 Luteimonas sp.
GCGGTCGGCGTTGACGTGCTCCCCGCAGATCTCGACAAACAAGATCTCGACAAGTACGGCGGCGAGCATAGCCTGAGTGCTGCGCGCGAGTTGGGCGGTTTCCTGCGGTTCCTGCGCGAAGGCGCGCGCCAGCCAAGACTGTCTGGTACCGCCCCAGTGGGCGAGCAGACCGCGGTGATGCACGAGGAGTACGCACAAATTGGCCCGCAGTGGGCAAACCTCGGCGCACTGTGGCGCGCCAACAATAATGTCACCATAGGTTATAGCAACGTCGGCACTGCGATGATCGACGGCGGCGGCGGCAATCTGGCGGCGGCGGCGGCGAGCACCTGGAACAATCAGCCCAATTCAAACATCAATCTGTCGGTCGGCGCAGGCGGCGCCAACCGGATCAATCTCAATGCGAGCAGTTCGCCCTGCGGTTGGAATACCTGCGGGAATAGCGGCGTGATCGGTTGTGGCGGGCCGAATGGCGGCGGTACACACATCTGGCGCAACGAAACCTATAACACCATCACCGGCGGCGAGGTCTGGGTGCGCTGTCTGAGTTCATTCAACGGGCTTAGCCAGACGGTGTTTCAGTCGATCGTGACCCATGAGCTGGGGCATGCCATCGGCCTGGGGCATTCCGATCAGGCAGCGTCTTCGCACGATGTCTGCCGCGGTGACGAGAGTGCCGCAACGATGCGCTCCACGGTGCAGAGCCGGACGTCATTGGGGACCGACGATGCCGATGCGGTGCGTTGGATCTACGGCGATGCAGGCACGTCCTGCGGCCTTTGACCGCATACGAGCACCGCGAACGGAGTCGGGGGCACTCGACTCCGTTCGCTTGCTTGCGCATGGCGTTTTTTAGATCAGGCGCGTGTATCGCCTCTCGCCACAGCTGTCTAGATTTCCGGGAACCAGCTCCCAGGCGTCATCCGCACTTCGAATAGCCGCAATTCAAGCACGTCGCGCAGCCATCCATGAGCACCATGGCCTTGGTGTTGCATTTGTGGCACATGCTGGCCGACGGCGGAAAGGACGCGCCGTCACCGGTAATGGCGATATCTTCAGCGTAGTTGGACGCGGTCGCGGAGGCTGAGACCGGGCGAAGAGCGACCTCATCCAGGCCCTCTCCCTCTCCCGCCAGGGCGGAAGAAGGGGAAACGCTAGGGCTTACCTCACGGTTTTTTTTTGAGTCGAGATTGGCGAACGCAGCGCGTTTTTCGGCGATCAGCGCCCGTGTGGACTCGCTCATTTCCGGGTCGTGCATCATGCCGATCGATTTGAGGTGCTCCTCGACGATCACGCCGAGTTCGGCGACCAGCGACGGCATGTACACGCCACCGGCCTTGAAGTAGCCACCCTTGGGATCGAATACCGCGCGCATTTCGTCGACCAGAAAGGTCACGTCGCCGCCCTTGCGGAACACCGCGGACATGATGCGGGTCAGTGCGACGATCCACTGGAAGTGGTCCATCGACTTGCAGTTGATGAAGATCTCGAACGGGCGGCGCTGCTCGTGCTCGGAGCCGGCGTTGAGCACGATGTCGTTGATGGTCACATACATCGCGTGCTCGACCAGCGGCGACTTGATCTTGTAGGTGCTGCCGATCAGCACGTCGGGGCGTTCGATGCGCTCGTGCATCTGGACCACGTCGGCGGCCTTGGGCAGCGCGGCCTCGGCGGCTTCGCGGGCAACCGAGGCGGCGACCACCTTGGCCTGCTCGCGGTCTTCCGGCGTGACCACGGCGTAAGCCTTGATTTTCTGATCGATCTTGACAGCCATGACGCGATTCCCGGTGTGCGGTATGCGGTGGTGCTCGGTGCGGTGTCGTCGTGTGGTGGCACACGCAATCGCGAGAGCCCCTCACCCCCTCTCCCGCTCGCGGGAGAGGGACTAAAGCTGAACCTCAGGCTTTAGCTCTTTGCCGCGGCCTTCTTCACCGCGACGCTGCGCTTGACGGTTGCCTTCTTGGCGGCGGCGTTCTTGACGACTTTTTTGACGGCCGTTTTCACGGCTGACTTTTTGCCCGCGGCCTTGCCGGTCGCCTTCTTCGCAGGAGCCTTCTTCGCGATGGTCTTCGTCGTCGCCTTCTTCGCGGGGGCCTTCTTCGCGGTCTTCTTGGCCGCGCCCCTCTTCTTCAGCGCAGCGACTTCGGCCTTGGCCTTGGTGCTGACGGCCGCGAGGGATTTCTTGGCCTTGGTCACGCGCGTGGTCACCGCCTTCCTAGCCTTGTCGGCGCGCTTGCTGATGGACTTGCCGGCGCGCTTGGCGGTCTTGCGGGCGGACTTGACCGCGTCGCTTGCAGTCTTCGATACCGCGCTGCCGATTTCCTTCGCCTTGTCGGCGACGGCCTCGGCGGCGTTGGTAAGGGTCGCGGTGACCCCGTTGCCGTTGCTCATGGTGATTCCCTCGTCAGGTCGTGAGTGACGGGCAAGACGCCCGCGTGGCGGAATGTAGCGCGAAGGCGAGCTGTCGTGCTTAGCCGATGCTCTGTCGGCATCCGCGGCAGCCAAAACGGTGTTGCCAAAACAAGCCTGCCGGCACTGCGCATGGCCATCAGAACATGCCGTGAGCCTCCCTCAGAACTTGCCGTAATACCCTTCCTTCAAGGCATCGAACAGGTTGGCGGCGGAGTGCAGCTCGCCGTCGTATTCGATCTGCTCGTTGCCCTTGACCTCGACGACGCTGCCGTCTTCGAGCTCGAAGCGGTACAGGGTGTTTTCGAGGTCGGCTTCCTTGACCAGCACGCCCTGGAAGGCAGCGGGATTGAAACGGAAGGTGGTGCAGCCCTTCAGGCCTTGCTCGTGGGCGTAGCGGTAGATGTCCTTGAAGTCCTCGAAGGGATAATCGGTCGGCACGTTGGCGGTCTTGCTGATCGAGCTGTCGACCCATTTCTGCGCGGCGGCCTGCACGTCGACGTGCTCCTTGGGCGTGACGTCGTCGGCGGCGATGAAGTAGTCGGGCAGCTTGGCGACGGCGTCGTCGCTGAATGGCATCGCGGCCTGGTTGACCAACTCGCGGTAGGCGAGCAGTTCAAACGAGAATACGTCGACCTTTTCCTTCGATTTCTTGCCTTCGCGGATCACGTTGCGGCTGTAATGGTGCGCGAACGACGGCTCGATGCCGTTGGAGGCGTTGTTGGCCAGTGACAGCGAGATGGTGCCGGTCGGCGCGATCGAGCTGTGGTGGCTGAAGCGCGCGCCGGTTTCGGCAAGCGCGTCGACCAGATCCGGCGCGACACTCGCGACCTGCTGCATGTAGCGCGAGTAGCGCGCATGCAGCCGTCGGCCTTCGATCTGCTGGCCGATGCGCCAGCCGTCCTTCACCATCTCCGGGCGCTTGCGCAGCATCTCGGCGGTCACCTCGAACAGCTCGGACATGATCGGTGCCGGGCCTTTCTCTGCGGCCAGCGACAGGCCCACTTCCCAGCCGGCGATCGCCATCTCACGGCTGATACGCTCGGTAAACTCGCAACTCGCTTTCGAGCCGTATTTCATCCGCAGCATCGTCACCGTGCTGCCCAGGCCGAGGAAGCCCATGCCGTGGCGGCGCTTGCGCAGGATCTCGTCGCGCTGTTGCTGCAAGGGCAATCCATTCACCTCGACCACGTTGTCGAGCATGCGCGTGAACACGCGCACGACGTCCTTGTACTCGTCCCAGTCGAACGCGGCTTTGTCGGTGAAGGCATTGGTCACGAACTTGGTGAGGTTGACCGATCCCAAAAGGCAGGCACCATAGCTCGGTAGCGGCTGTTCGCCGCAGTTCCCTGTCACTAACCCATTAAAAATTAAGTTATTTTTGTCGGATTGCGTGGTGTCGAACACTGCTTCCTGGCCAAAGTGGTCGATCGACACGATCGCGCTCCGAAAAGTATCGCGGCGGGCGCTGCCGTGCTGATCGCGCCACTGTGCGTCTTTCTCGTTCTTCGCATCGCTCAGGAAGCCGATCTCCTGCATGAAACGATCGCACGACTGCGATCCGATCAGCAGTTCATCGTAATCGTACAGACGCTTGCCGCCCTTGCCGTTCGGCAGTAGGCGCTGGCCGGCTTCGCGACGCTTGAGCACGCGGCTGAAGATGCCGAAGTTGGCGAGCAATATCTGCACGTCCTTGAGCAACCTCGGCTGGCTCGAAGCGAGATGGATCGTGCAGTAGGCATTCCTGTCGTCGCGTTGCACAGTGCCATCGCACTGGAACAGCCCGCGCAGATAGCCTTTCACGCAGTCCTCGCTGCCGCGCCAAACGACTTCGGGCACCTGCGTCTTGGTTTGCGCGGTGAAGCCGTAATGTTGCAGCACGCGCGCGAGCAGTACCGAGCGGATCATGACCAGGTTGCGCTCCGGCACCGCGACCGCACTGACTTGGTAATCGCGCGCCTTCACGAAAACGCCAGCGATCAGCGCGTTGATGTGCGCGACAACCGTATCGGCATAACCGCGGTCCAGCCCCCACAAGTTCACCACAGCCGCCTGCTGTCTTTTGCCGCGGTTGGTGATATGCCCGTCACCGGTCAGCAGGCCGAGCAGCAGGCCGAGCTGCGCGTCACCTTCCTGGCCGAACTGTCCCTTGCCGGACTGGATCAGCAGCTCGTCGCCGGGCTTCAGGTCGCTGAGCTTGAGTTTGCCGCGCGCAGTGTAGAAATCGTGCCACTCGGTGGCCTTGATCTCGTAGCCGTCCTGGGTCACGACGCGATAGACATCGGCGGATGCCGCGGTCATGAAGGCCGGAACGGCCGGACGCACCTCGGTGCCGAAACCGTCCTCGCTCAGCGCGCGGCGATCCACCGTCACCTGCAGCGGAGCCGCGGTGCGATGCAGTTCTCCGATCGGCACCATGCCGTACTGCGTCGCCAACCGGGTATCCGCCGTCACGCAGGGGTTGGTCGCACGGATGTTCTCGCACCACCAGTTGTTGTTCATCTCGTTGACGCGGTCGATCAGGATGAACCCCGGTTCGGCGTAGTCGTAGGTGGAGACCATGATCATGTCCCACAGGTGGCGCGCCTTGACGTGGCCGTAGACCTTGCACGCCACCAGGCCGTCGTCGCGGACGATGTAGTTGACGTGCTGCGGCCATTCGCGCCAGAGCACCTGGGCGGCGTTGCCGAGGTCGACGTCGCCGACTTCCTTCTCGTTGATCGGGAACACTAGCGGCCAGTCAGCGTCTTTCTCCACCGCGGCCATAAAGCCGTCGGTGATCAGCAAGCTGAGGTTGAACTGGCGCAGGCGGCCGTCCTCGCGCTTGGCGCGGATGAAGTCGCGCACGTCGGGATGGCTGACGTCGAAGGTGCCCATCTGCGCGCCGCGGCGGCCGCCGGCCGAGGACACCGTGAAACACATCTTGTCGTAGATATCCATAAACGACATCGGCCCGGAGGTGTACGCACCGGCGCCGGCGACGAACGCGCCGCGCGGACGCAGTGTCGAAAATTCATATCCGATTCCACAATTGTGGATCACCAGCAGGCCGGCATTGCCGGCAAGGTAGTTGTTGTGCCTCTCGACGGTGAAGTCGTAGAAAGTTTCGGGCAAATCGAGGGCGCGTTCGATCGCTTCGACCGGGCGCAGGGTGCGGGCGAAATCGACCAACGCAACCAATTGCGGAAACCGTCGCGCCCAACGGTCGAGCCAGATGCGGCTCACCACGGGCTTGTTGTGATAGCCGTGATAGAACCCCAGGCGCTGTCGTTCTGCGTGACCCAGGCCTGCCGCCAGCGCGTTCAACGCCTCGCTCAATTCGCGTGGTAGTGCATGGCGATCGTACTGGCCAGATTGGCTGGCGTGTTCGGCGATCCGGCTGCGCTTGCCGCTGTCGGCCATGTAGCGCGCCACTGCGGCCAGGAACGCCGAGTCGGAAATCTTCAGCATCGCGCCGCCGCTGTCGCGGACGATACAGCCGCGATAGTCATGACTGCGCGGCTTGCGTAACGTCAGCGCCGCACGCACGCCGAACAGGCCCAGCAGCGCCTGCAACTGCGCTGCGAACGCGGCGTTGGCGGTGGCGACGATCGCGCTGCCGTGCTCGCGCGAAACGGTACCGTCGGTGTCGATCAGACCGGCGAGGAACGGCAGAAAATGCCGTTCCGGATGCCGTGCGATCCAGGCCGGCACGTGCAGGCGCGCAGTCTTGGCGCCGATCTGGTCATCGATCAATTCCGCCGCGCGGGAAGCAGCGAACCCCGCCACGGCGAAATCCCAGACCGGTGTGCCATTCGGCGTCACCGCGGCCACGACCTGCGCCCGCGATTGGCAGAAACCGGCGAAGAACGCCGCATAGCGTTCGACCACTTCGCGCTCGGCGGCGCGGATCTTGAACACCAGACGACGTCCCATCGCCTGCGCACGCTGCCGCCAGGCCTGGCGGGTCGGCCGATAAGCGAAACGCTTTTCGTAGGCGCTGCCGTCGCCCAGATGGGCACCGGCGAACCACGCGCTGTGCAGGCTGTCCTGCTCCGCCGTCCACGCGAACGCGTGCTGGACCAGCGCATCGTCGCCGCGCACCTCATCGGCCCGCACGTAACGCAGGGTGTCATCGCGATAGACCAACACCGGATGCCGCACCGAGGTGGTCAGCTCGACGCCGTTGGCGCGAATGCGCAGGTTGTCCTCGCGCGCGACGTGCGTGGTCAAGTGACGCTGGATGGTACGCATCTCGAAACCGCGCGCGGCGCGATCGTAGCAGAGGATGCGCGCGTGACGCTCGGTCACGGCCTCGTCGGCGATGACCAGGCCACGCTCGGTATACACCCAGGTCCCGGACGCGACGCAACCCGCCTTCAGCGTCAGCCCGGCCTCGTGGACCTTGTCGAGGATGCCGTCCATCGAGTCGGTGATGGTGCCGGACACGGTGCAATTGATGGTGCTGGTGGCCGGCTTGTGCTCGAGCGCGCCGGCGTTGGCGATGATGCGGCCAGCGGGGATCGCGCCGCGACGCAGCGCCCACAAAAAGCGCTCGTTCCAGTAAGCCTGCTTCTCGGGCGTCGGTTCGGCCTCGGCCAGCGCTTTGGCGACGCGCTGGTAGGTGCCGTCGATGTCGGCATCGACCGCGACGCCCTGCTTGGTCCTCAGGCGGTACTTTTTGTCCCAGATGTCCTGCGATGCCGGCTGCATCAGGATCTTCCGTTCGCTGTGGGTTTTTACCGCTTGCAGGCGCAGCGTGTGCATTCTGGTTAGTTCTCGGTATTGTTGCCGGCGCGGCTCGTGCCGCGGCCTGTCGCTCTATTTGGTCCGATCACCTCCGGAAACCCGGGAAGTGCCGACAACGGCGCCGCGGCTGCGCGTTTGTCACGCTGCGATTGGTCTGGTTGTTTGCTGGCTGGCTGCGCTGTCGACTTCATCCCGCCCCACCTCCTGTAGCGACGCGAGCAGATCAGACGGAACCACTACAACTAGGCTTAGATGCCTTATTTTACCACTACATCTTGTGGCGAGCGTGGATTCACGCTACGCCGCCCCGGAATCGCTGTCAACCGCCTGTGGTCGTAGCCGAGCACTTCCCGACCGCCGGTTTTGTCGGTCACCGCCCGTCAGGCGCGATCCGCCGCGACGACGGGCGCAAAACTTCATCGTCGATTAAACCAGCGGTGCGGAAACTGAACGTCCAGCGCCCGTCGGCACCCGTCGCGTCGCGCCAGTCATCCCACGCCCATCGACCCACCGCGCAACCCCAAGGACCGCCATGCGACCGCTGTCTCCCGCCTCCAAGACCCTGCTTGCCTTGACCGCCGCGGCCGCATTCGGTGGCTTTGCCGCGACCGCGCTGCGCGACGGCATCGACGCCCCGGCGCGCGCCGAGCCGGCAACGCCGGCCGCGGTGCCGGCGATGGCCGCACTGCCGGCCGCGATCGCTGGCGAGGCCTTGCCGTCACTGGCCCCGATGCTGCAACGCGTCACCCCGGCGGTGGTTAGCGTGCGCACCAAACAGGTGATGCGGGTCAGCCCGTTCGGCGACGATCCGGTGTTCCGGCGGATGTTCCCCGAGCTCAGCCAAGAGCAGCTCAACCAGTCGCTGGGCTCGGGGGTGATTGTCGATGCGCAGCGCGGCTACGTGCTGACCAACCACCATGTGATCGAGGGTGCCGACGAGGTATCGATCACCCTCGCCGACGGCCGCACGGTCAAGGCCGAGTTTGCCGGCTCCGACGCCGACACCGACATCGCGCTGATGAAGATCAACGTGACTGCGCTCGATGGCGCGCCGCTGACCGCGATCCCGCTGGCCGACAGCAAGCGGCTGCAGGTTGGCGACTTCGTGGTCGCGGTCGGCAACCCGTTCGGCGTCGGCCAGACGGTGACTTCGGGCATCGTCTCGGCGGTCGGGCGCAGCAATGTGCCGGGAATCGGTTTCCAGAACTTCATCCAGACCGATGCATCGATCAACCCCGGCAATTCCGGCGGTGCGCTGGTCAACCTCCGAGGCGAGTTGGTCGGCATCAACACCGCCAGCTTCAACCCGCGCGGCAGCATGGCCGGCAATATCGGCCTCGGCTTCGCAATCCCGTCCGACCTCGCCAGCAACGTGATGCGCCAGCTGGCCGCCAACCGCGAGGTGCGCCGCGGCACGCTCGGCGTCGAGACCCAGGACGTGACCGACCAGATCGCGCCCAGCTTCGGCCTGACCGACGCACGCGGCGCAGCGATCACCCGCGTGTATGCCGGCTCCGCGGGTGCCGCGGCCGGACTGCAGCCCGGCGACGTGATCGTCGCCGCCAACGGCCAGCGCATCGACAGCGGCGAGGCGCTGCGCAATTTCCAAGGCTTGCAGGCGGCCGACGCCAAGATCACCCTCGACCTGCGCCGCGTCGGCAAGCCGCTGACACTGAGCGCCATGCTGCGCGAGCAGCCGCGCACGCTCGACGGCGGCACGCTCGATCCGCGACTGGCCGGCGCTATCTTTGCCGAGCTGCCCGAGGCGACGCGCCGCAATGGCCTGTCCGGCGTGCTGGTCGAGAAGGTCGCGCGCGGCAGCCGCGCCGCACGCAACGGCCTCGGCGAAGGCGACGTGCTGCTGGCCGCGAGTAGCGGCGAGTTTGCCGATCTGCCGAGCTTCCGCGCGGTGCTGACACCGCGTCCCGATCAGCTGGTGGTTCGCGTGCTGCGCGGCAATCGGCAGGGAGCGCTGACGCTGCGCTGATGCCCAGCGATCGCACGCCTGAATCACGCCGACGTTGTTACCCGGCATCACGCGCCGCCGACCTGTGCTCGGTCAGGCTTGCCCGCGTTCGTCGGGACGTGGGCAATCGCGCGGCACGGCCGCACACCGGACGCGCAGGCGTTCGGCGTTTCAGCAGATCGCATCCGCGATCGGTAAACGACCCGTCGACAGTCCCGCTGTCTCGACCATCCAGCTTCGCGCATCGCCATCCGGCATGGGCGGGGCGTCCATCTCAAGGAGTCCGCCATGAACCCCACCGCAACCGAAACCATGAAGAGCAACCTCGGCGAAGCCGGCAGCCATCTCAAGGACGCCGCCAACCATGCCGGTGAGGCGATCCGCAGCGCCGCCGCGCAGATCGGTGGCGAGACCCGCGTCGGCAAAGCCCAGGTCACCGCCGATCTCGCCGACAGCGCGCTCGCCGGCATCGCGGCCTTTGAAGAAGGCGGCAGCGCCGCGCGCGAGCAGGTCGACCAGCTGATGGACAAGGGCCGCGACCTGATCGACAGCGCCGCCGACCTGATCCGCGAACGGCCGCTGGCCTCGTTCGGGGTCGCGTTCGCGGCCGGCTGGATCATCGCCAAGCTTGCGCGCGGCGCAGGCAAATAAGCTGGCCGATTCGGCATCTCGGGGAAGGCAGTGAACGCACAGACGCCCGGCAACGCCGATTCCACGGCGCACGGCGATCGTCGTGCGCCGCCCGACACGGCCCCGCATCTCGACGAGAGCGTGCGTCGCATCGGCGCTGCCGGCAAGGCGACATTCGGCTCCGCGCTCGACACCGGACGTGCGCTGCGCAAGCTGATTTCGGCCGATCTCGCGCTCGCGCGCAGCGCGCTCGGTCGGGCGCTGGCGTGGTTCGCGGTGGCGATCGTGTTCGGCGTGTCGTCGGCACTGCTGTTGATGGCCGCGGCGATCGCGCTGCTGCAGACGCTGCTGGGCTTGTCGTGGCTGGTGGCGATCTCGGCGGTGGCGCTGCTGATGCTGATCGTCACCGGCGTCGCGGTCTGGCGGGTGTCGGTGTTCTTCGACTATGCCGGCATGCACGCCACGCGTCGCCAGCTGGCGCGGATCGGTATCGGTGACGAAAGCGATGACGACCCCAGCGATGGCGATGCGGCGGCCGACCGTGCGTCCGCGGCCGCCGGTCAGCAAGCCGCAGCATGAGGTTTGAAGCACTCAGGCGGCGCGTGGAGCGCAACGAGGCGCTGGTCGAGGGCCGACGCGTGCAGACCGGCGGTCACGTCGATGCCTTGCGCGCGCACTGGCGCGACGGGCTGACGCCGACGCGCATCGTGATCGCCGGGCTGCTCGGCGGCTTCATCGTCGGTCGGTCGCAGCCGACACGCGCGCTGCGCACGCTCGGCAAACTCGGCGGGCCACAGGCGCTGCGCGCAATCAGCGCGCTGTCCGCTGTGCTGACATCCGTGCGGGCGGCGTTTGCGGCGGTCACCGCGAAAGCCGCCGAGGCCGCCGACGGTGCCGGCGAAGAAGCGGCCACCGCC
>JBOHYD010000185.1:0-1638 GCA_050737635.1 Luteimonas sp.
TGCAGGATCGCGGCCAGGTCCGCCGGCGACAGCAACGTGCGCGGCAGGCGCTTTGGCTGCCGGGGCAACTGCAGTTCCGAGGCCGGGTTGCTGGCGATGTGATGCTCGCGCGTGAGCCACTTGAACCAGGTCTTGAGCGGCGCCAGCGCGCCGTGCTGGCTGCCCAGGGTCAGCGGCGTGCCATCGGCCTTGCGATACGTGAACAGGTGCCGCTGGTAGCGTTCCAGCACGGGCGCGGTGATCGCGCAGGGATCGTCCAGGTCGCGCTCGGCGCACCAGCCGATGAAGCGCCGCAGCGCGATCCGGCGGGCGCGCACCGTGTCGGCGCTGTAGCCATGCGTGAGCATCCAGTCGAAGTGCGCGTGCATGTAGCGGGTCAGCGGGTGCGTTGCCAGCGGGTCATCGCGGCGCGAACGTGGCCCGGTCGGCTTGATCGGCGCCGGCTTGCGGGTCTTGATGCGTTGGCCGCGGCGCGGCATCAGCGCACCTCGACAGCGGCGGCGCTGCCGTTACGACTACGACGCGGTAACTCGCGCGGGGCTGGAAGTGCTGTTTCTTTAGCAGCAGCCACTAAAGAAGAACCCGCATCCACACGCGCGTCCGGGGCTGTTTCTTCCTGTCGACCGCCCACCGACCGCCCACCGACCACGGCCCGACCGGACCCCGACCGGTCGTCCCCCAACCCCGACCGGTCCGGCATCGTAGGCATGGATTCCACATCGATCAGCCCGATCAACTGGCGGCCGGCCTCGGCCGCATCGCCATCGAACGCCAGTTCGTAGCGGAACAGCGGGCCGTGGCGATGCACGATCAGGTATTCCTGTTCGACCAGCCGCAGCAGGTGCAGCTTGAGCTGGGTATCGCCCCAGCCAATGGCCTCGCGCAGTTCGCGCCGGGTGAAGCGGACGCATCCGGGTGCGGTGCCTTGCGTGCGGGCACGCTCGGCCACGTAACCCACCACGACGCCCAGCAGGCACCGCGTCTGCGGCGGCAAGGCATCGAGCGAACGGCCCAGCACCTCGTGCGCGAGCCGATTGGCTAGCGCAATGTCATCCAGCGTGACCTCGACATAGTCGAACGGCTCACCGCCGCCGCCGCTGCCGCTGCTGGTACGGATCGGCCGCTGGTGCTGGTGCAGGAACGCGATCGCGTCGATCAGCGTCAGGTACTTGGCGTGGTCGCGCCGCATCCGCGTGGACTCACTGCGGAAGGTCAAGGCTTCGGCATACGGGTTCACCACGGCAACCGGTTTCAGTAGCCTTTGCGCGGCCCGGTGCACGTCGCGGATCGCGTCGCCTTGCTTGGTCGCCAGCAAGCCTTGCAACGTCCGCGCCGACCGTTGCCGTGCATGGATTGCCGCCGTCTGCTCCCGGCTCTCGTTGATCGTCAGCACCAGACACCGGTTCAGCAGTTCCTCGTCCAGATCGATCGCGGTCGTGGTCAGGCACAGCATCACCGGCCCCTCGACCCGGTATTCCTCGGTCACCAGCTTCCCTGTCGTCGGGTCTTTGCCGGTGCTGGCAATGGTCAACTCGCCTTGCGACTGCAACAGCTTCAACGCATACGCCGCCTGACGCACGCCTTCTTCCTCGGCAATCGCCAGGATTTTGTGTTTCAGGTCGCCTTCGCCGATGTAGA
>JBOHYD010000186.1:0-2561 GCA_050737635.1 Luteimonas sp.
GAACAGAAAGTGCCGCTGATCGTCAACCGTCACGTGCAAATGACCTCATCGAACCGGCGCTGGCGCAATTTCGACGCCTTTGATCTCGGACTCAATCTGGCCCGTTAACTCAGCCACTCACAGGAGACACCATGTCCGCCGTACTTGCCGCTACCCCAGCCCCGGTGCTTCACGAATCGCTGCGCATCGCCGGCGAAAAGATCTCGCGCGACCGGGTGATCGAGGTCAGACACCCCTACACCGGCGCTCTTGTCGCCACCGCGCCGAAGGCGACGCTGGACGACGTCAAGCGTGCCTTGCGCATCGCCCGCGATTACCGCTCGACACTGACCCGCCACGACCGCTACCGCATCCTGATGAAGGCCGGCGACATCGTGGCCGCGCGGCGCGACGAGATCGCGCGCCTGATCACGCTCGAATCGGGCCTGTGCCTGAAAGACACGCAGTACGAGGTGGGCCGGGCCTCCGACGTGATGCTGTTCGCGGCGAACCAGGCCCTGGTCGACGACGGCCAGGTGTTCTCGTGCGACCTCACGGCCCATGGCAAGAGCCGCAAGGTCTACACCCTGAAAGAGCCGCTGCTCGGCGCGATCACGGCGATCACCCCGTTCAACCACCCGCTCAACCAGGTGATCCACAAGATCGCGCCGGCCGTGGCCACCAACAACCGCGTGGTGCTCAAGCCCAGCGAGAAAACACCGCTGGCCGCCTACCTGATCGCCGACATCCTGTACGAGGCCGGCCTGCCGCCGCAGATGCTGTCGGTGCTCACCGGCGACCCCGCCGAGATCGCCGACGAGCTGCTGACCAGCCCCGATGTGGACCTGGTGACCTTCACCGGCGGTGTCGCCATCGGCAAGTACATCGCGGCCAAGGCGGTCTACAAACGCCAGATCCTCGAACTCGGCGGCAACGACCCCATCATCGTGATGGACGACGCCGACATTGAAGAAGCCGCGACCCTGGCCGCCAGTGGCTCCTACAAGAACTCGGGCCAGCGCTGCACCGCGATCAAGCGCATGCTGGTGCAGGAGAGCGTGGCCGACCGCTTCGTCGAGCTGCTGGTCGAAAAAACCAAAGCCCTGAAATACGGTGACCCGTTCGATCCGAGCATGGACATGGGCACGGTGATCGACGAGCCCGCCGCGATCCATTTCGAGAAGGTCGTCAACGAAGCCATCGCCCAGGGCGCCAAGCTGCTGGTGGGCAATGTGCGGCGCGGCGCGCTGTACTCGCCCACGGTGCTCGACCATGTGCGGCCCGAGATGACCGTGGTCCGGGAAGAAACCTTCGGCCCGGTGTCGCCGGTGATCCGCTTCAAGACGCTGGACGAGGCGATCCAGATCGTCAACGGCACGGCCTACGGCCTCTCGTCGTCGCTCTGCACCAACCGACTCGATGTCATCACCCGCGTCGTGCAGGCGCTGCATGTGGGCAGCGTCAACGTGCGCGAAGTGCCGGGCTACCGGCTTGAGATGACGCCTTTCGGCGGCATCAAGGACTCGGGCCTGGGCTACAAGGAAGGCGTGCTGGAAGCAATGAAGAGCTTTTGCAACACAAAAACGTACTCGCTGCCATGGTGATGCGGCCGTCCGGTCGCAACGCCGGCGCGCCCGCCTGACACTGGTTTGCTTACCCCTGCCCCTAACACCCTAGGAGAAACACCATGTTGATCGGCATTCCCAAGGAAATCAAGAACCATGAATACCGTGTTGGCCTCACGCCGTCGTCGGTGCGCGAGCTGACGGCCGCCGGCCATCGCGTCATCGTGGAGCGCAACGCCGGCGCCGGCATAGGCGCCACCGATAGCGAATACGAACAGGCGGGTGCCGGCATCGTCCAGGGCGCCGACGAGGTGTTCGCGCGTGCCGACATGATCGTCAAGGTCAAGGAGCCGCAAGCCCAGGAGCGCGCTCAGCTCAGGCCCGGCCAGTTGCTGTTCACCTACCTGCATCTGGCCCCCGATCCGCAGCAGTGCAAGGAGCTGCTCGACAGCGGCGCCGTCTGCATCGCCTACGAGACCGTGACGCAGGCCGGCGGTGGTTTGCCTTTGCTGGCACCGATGTCGGAGGTCGCGGGCCGCATGTCGATCCAGGCCGCGGCGCACAGCCTGGAACGTGTCCATGGCGGCCGCGGCATCCTGCTCGGCGGCGTGCCCGGTGTCGCTCCCGCCAAGATCGTGATCCTGGGTGCCGGCGTCGTCGGCTCGAACGCGGCGCAGATGGCGGTCGGCACCGGGGCCCAGGTGGTCGTGATCGACCGCAGCCTGGATGCGCTGCGCCGCATGGACCGGCTGCTGGGCGCGCGCGTGATCACGCTGTTCTCCAACCGCGACAATATCGAGGAGCAGGTGTTGTCGGCCGATGCCGTGATAGGCGGGGTGCTGATCCCCGGTGCGGCGGCGCCCAAGCTCGTCTCGCGCCAGCTGCTGTCGGGCATGAAGCCGGGCTCGGTGGTGGTCGACGTCGCGATCGACCAGGGTGGCTGCTTCGAGACCTCGCATGCCACCACGCATGCCGAGCCGACCTATGTGGTTGACGGGGTCGTGCACTACTGCGTGG
>JBOHYD010000187.1:0-12970 GCA_050737635.1 Luteimonas sp.
ACGCCCGGACTGTTTCGCGACGAATCAAGCGCCCACGTGCTGGCTCCGTCGACGCGACCCTCCTTGGCCGCGCTAGCAGGGTGTTTTTCAACACCCTGCTAGAACCGGAAGCGCAGACCGACACCAAAACCCTGCGGGTCTGCACCGAGCGGCACCGTCGCAAACGCACCACCGCCGAGAGTCTTGTTCTGCCGCGCCTCGTTGACCAGCCGCACGGCCATCACATAGACAGTGATCTGCAGTCCCAACTCGTAGGCGTATCGAAGCGTGTTGTGCTTCGCGCCTGTGTCGATCTGCTCGCCGGCCGAACGACCGACGGCGGCAACATTGCCGGACAGCGTGTCATTGGCCTTCTCGCTATGGCCAACCGAGAGCATGTGCTTGCCCATCTCGTAGGTTCCGGTCAAGTACCAGTTGTTGACCTTGCGCTCAAGCGCCAAGCCATCGGACCGGTACTTGAGCATCTCGTACAACCCGGCCACACGGAATCCTGTCGCGCCGATTCTGTACTCGGCGCCCACCTTGACCGCGTCATCGTTCCCACGCGCAGCCGCAAGTTCCGCTGCAGGGCGGTTGAACAGTGCCTCGAGCGCGCCGTAGTCCTGATGGCGCTCGACAGCACCGAAAACATACAGTCGCTTGTTGTCGTACGCCAAAGACGCGGAAAGCAGCAACGGGTTCGTCGCTGCCGTTCGCTCTTCGTTCACGCCCACCGCGACTTTGGCCGATATGCCGGAAAAATCCGGCGACCAGTATTGAACGATGTTGGGCTGACGTCGATCGAACGATGCGCGAGTCGCAGCATCACCGGTGGCATTGGGCGAAGTTGGCGCGCCGCCGCCGCCAATGATCGCCGAGTACGATCCAATCGTTGTGTCGCTGAACGGATCGAACCGGCCGGTTGTGAGCTTGTAGGGTACATCCCACTGCCCGAGGAAGAGTGTGCCGTAGGTCTTGCTCGCCAGACCAACCCCTGAGTTACGGCCCACGAGCGTGCCGCCACCGGCATCTGGGCTGATTGCATTTTCCGCTTGCAGCCAGGCATTCACGTCGTTCCAAAGGGGCTTGGAAGTGGCGCGAAAACCGAAGTTCGAGGCGTTCGTGTTGACTCGGGTGCGACTCAAGTTCAGTCCGGTTGCCGGGGCGGCGCCCGGCAACCGGATCGACTCCAGGTCGAGATGCAGCGAACCGTAAACGCTGACCGTTCCTCGCGGTCCCGACAGAGTGAGCGTTCTTTCTGCGGGGACGCTAACGGGCGGAGTGCTGCCGACGGTCTGTGCATTCTCTTGGGCAAGCGCGAAGCCAGGCGGAGAAGCAGCGACGATGAAGGCCAACATCATCAATGGACGGGGGACAATGCGCATGAGCGTCCTCAGTTGATGTAGAAGATGAGTGAAGGATGGTGGTTCGGTCCGCCCGCCGGATCGCGGACGTCGACTAGCAGGTTGTTGAAAACGCACTTCCTATGCGGTTTTCAACTCGCCATCCTTGGCCGCGCTAGCAGGGTGTTTTTCAACACCCTGCTAGGTGCCGGACCCGGTCAGCACGTCGACGAAATGCGCCGACAGGCCGGTGTAGGCACGCGGATCGAGCAAGGCATCCCAATCGATCGCGCCGTGCAGGCCGCGAGCAACCGGGTCGGCCAACAACTCCTGCCGGAAGGGTGTCCCGGTCTGGCGGCTGCGCGTTGCGGCGGCGTGGACGACCTCGTGAGCCGTCTGCCGCCCGAGTTGTGGAGCGAGCTTCATCATCACGGCCTCGCCGACGATGAGTCCCGCGGAGAGATCGAGATTGCGCTGCATCGCGGCGGGATCGACCCAAAGGCCCGCGAGCACGTCGCGCAAGGCCTCGGTCACCGAGATCGCCATCGTCGCGGCGTCGGGCAGCAGTGCGTCGCCGACGTTGCCCGCCGAGGCATCGGCCTCGTTGCTGCGCAGCATGGCCTCGTTGGCCAGCGGCATCATGCCGCGCAACAGACGCGTCAGGCCGATGATGTTCATGCAGCGCGCCGGGTTCTGCTTCTGCGGCATCGTCGTCGAGCCGACATGGGCCGCCTCGGCCGGCTCGGCGGCTTCGCCGATCTCGGTGCGCTGAAGGAACATGATCTCCTGCGCAATGCGCTCGATCGTGGTCGCCAGCAGGCTGAGCAGCAGCAGGTACTCCGCGACGCGGTCGAACGCGGTGCGCACCGGAATCTCCGGCGTCCCCAGGCCGAGCAGGCCGGCCATGCGCTCTTGCAACTCGAGGCCCTGAACGCCAAGCGCGGCCATCGTGCCGACACCGCCGCCGAGCGAGGCCACGAAGACACGCGGCGCGCAGCCGCGCAGCCGCTCGACGTGCCGGCGCAACTCGGCCAGCCACGAGACGAGCTTGAATCCGAACGTGATCGGCAACGCGTGTTGCCCATGCGTGCGCCCGGCCATCGGGGTGTCGCGATAGCGCCGTGCGAGCGTCGCCAGGACTTCGTCGATCTCGGCCAGGGTCGCCAGGACGATTTCGTGGCTCTCAAGCAGCTGCAGCATCGCGCCGGTGTTGGTGATGTTGGCGGTCGTGACACCCCAGTGCAGATAGCCACCGGCGTCGCCTTCACAGATCGCCGCGAACTGCCGGATCAGTGGCATGAACGGATGCTGGACGGCCGCGATGTCGCGTGCCAGCGCTTCCGCATCGATGAGCTCGACGCGGGCCTTGGCGGCAATTTCGCGCGCCGCATCCTTGGGGATGATGCCAAGCCCCGCCTGGGCCTGCGCCAGGGCCGCCTCGACATCGAGCCAGCCTTGCAGGGTTCTGCGATCACTCCAGAGCTCCTGTGCGCGGGCGCTGAACCAGTGGCGCTTGAGTATCGAGCCGGTCGCTGAAGACATGTTTTCTCCTAAGACTTGGTTTGCGCCGGCCGTCAGAGGCGTTGGCCGGTGGCGCGCGCGAACAGCGAGCAGCGCGAGGTCTGGAACTGCACCGGCACGACGCCCGACAGGCCGCGCGCCTGTTCCGGTTCGGCGCGCACGGCGAACTTGGTGCCCTCGAACTCGAGCCACGCCAACGTGTCCGCGCCCATCACCTCGTTCATCGCGTGCGGTATCGGCAGCGCGCCGTCGCCGGCCTCGATGCGCACGTGCTCGGGGCGGATGCCGAAGACGACTTCGAGACCGTCCGGCGGTGGCGCGCGAAAAACGTAGTCGCGCAGCGCCAACTCGTTGCTGCCGATCGCGACCGCGAAGCCGCCGTCGCGCTTGATCAGCTTGCCGGGAAGGAAGTTCATCGCCGGCGACCCGACGAAGGCCGCGACGAACAGCGTCTCGGGACGGTCGTAGAGCTCTTGGGGTTCCGCGTACTGCTCGACCCGCCCCTGGTTCATGACCGCGATACGGGTCGCCAGCGTCATCGCCTCGACCTGGTCATGGGTGACATAGACGATCGTGCTGCCGAGCTTCTGGTGCAGCCGCCGGATCTCGAGCCGGGTCTCGGTGCGCAACTTGGCGTCCAGGTTGGACAGCGGCTCGTCGAACAGGAACACCTTGGCCTGGCGCACGAGTGCGCGACCGATCGCCACGCGCTGGCGTTGGCCGCCCGACAGCTGGCTGGGACGCCGCTCCAGCAGCGGCTCGATCTGCAGCAGGCCTGCGGCCCACTCGACTCTTCGTTTGATCTCGTCCTTGGCCACGCGCGCGACCTTGAGGCCGAACGAGAGGTTGCCGCGCACCGTCATGTTCGGGTACAGCGCGTAGGACTGGAACACCATCGCGATGCCGCGCTTGTCGGGCTCGCGGTCGGTCACGTCCTCGTTGCCGATGTGCAGCGTGCCGCTGCTGACCTCTTCGAGACCGGCAATGACGTTGAGCAGCGTCGACTTGCCGCAGCCCGAGGGGCCGAGCAGCACGGTGAACTCGCCCTCGTTGACCTCCAGGTCGATGCCGCGAAGGACGTGGACCGCGCCGAAGCGCTTGTCGAGTGTGCGAATGCTGATGGCGGACATGTGTTACCCCTTTACCGCGCCGGAAGTGATGCCGCGAACGAAATGCCGCCCGGCAAAGATGTAGATGAGCAAGGTCGGCAGCGTCGCGATGATCGTCGCCGCCATGTCGACGTTGTATTGCTTGACGCTCTCGCTGGCGTTGACCAGGTTGTTCAACGCGACCGTCATCGGCTGATTGGCGCGACCGGCGAAGGTCAGGCTGAGCAGGTAGTCGTTCCAGACGTGCGTGAAGTTCAGGATCAGCGCCACCGCGAGCATGCCGGGCGAGAGCGGCAGCATGATCGAGAAGAAGATGCGAAAGAATCCTGCGCCATCGACGCGCGCCGCCTTGACCAGTTCCTCGGGCAGGCTGATGTAGAAGTTGCGGAAAATCAGCGTCAGCATCGGCAGGCTGAACGCCAGGTGGACCAGGACGATGCCGGCAAGCGTGCCGTAGGTGCCCAGCACCGAATGCACCCGCACCATCGGATAGAGAATCATCTGGTACGGGATGAACGAGCAGAGCACCAGCATCGAAAACATCACGTTCGAGATGTTGGTCCGCCAGCGCGACAGCGCATAACCGCACAACGCGGCCGACATGACCGAGACGAACACCGAGGCGGCAGCGATTCGCACCGAGTTCCAGAAGCCGACTCGGATTCCGCTGCAGTCGATCCCGGTGCAGGCGTCGAACCAGGCATGCAGCCAGGGCGCGAAAGTGGGCTCCTGCGGTAGCGACAGCAGCGTGCCGCCGTGGACCTCGGCGAGCGGCTTGATCGAGGTGAGCAGCACTACCGTCAGCGGCGCCAGGAAGAACACCGCCGCCGCGAGCAGGAAGGCGTAGATGAAGAAGCGTGAACGAAGCTTGGCCATGGTCAGGCTCTCCGCCGCATTTCGATGTAGAAGTACGGCGCCACGGCGATCGTCATCGACACCAGCATGATCACGGCGCCCGCCGAACCGAGCCCGAGGTTGCCGCGCTCGAAGATGCTGTCGACGACGAACTTGGCCGGCAGATCGCTGGCGAAGCCCGGCCCGCCCTGGGTCATCGCCACCACCAGGTCATAGGCCCGGATGACCGACCCGACCAGCAGGATCACGCAGGTCAGAACCATCGGCCGCAGCATCGGAATGATGATGCTCAGGTAGACGCGGTAGCGAGGAATGCCGTCGACGCGCGTCGCGCGCCAGATCTCGGCATCGATATTGCGCATGCCGGCCAGCATGATCGCCATCACCAGCCCGCTCGAATGCCAGATCGCGCCGATCGCCACGGTGTAGATGGATCGGTCGGCGCGGGCGATCCAGTCGAAGGTGAACTCCGGGTAGCCCAGTGCCTGAACCGAGGCCTGCAGCCCCAACGTCGGATTGAGCAGCCATTGCCAGGCCAGCCCCGACACGATGAAGGACACCGAGAGCGGGTAGAGAAAGACGGCACGGAACAGCCCTTCGGCCTTCACGTTCTGATCGATCACGATGGCCAGCACTGTGCCGAAGACGAGTGCGCCGCCGATCAACACCGCGCCGAACACAAACATGTTCGGGTACGCGGTCATCCAGCGTTCGTCGGCGAACAGGCGCTGGTACTGCACCAGCCCGGACCAGGTGTAGTTCGGCACGATGCCGGAGCGCGTGAACGAGACGTACACCGTCCAGACCAGTCCGGCATAGAACGTCAGAAAGATCAGGATGGCCGCCGGCAACAGCACGAGCTTGGCGGGTAGGTCGGCACGCGGGCCGCGGCGGCGCGCTACAGGTTCCATGGGGGGCTTCCGGCTAGACTTGGCACGGTGGATGCGGGCGCTAGGCTACTTGTGCGCGGCGGCAACGATTCGGGCGAAGGCGGCCGCGCCTTGCGCCGGCGTCATCGTCGGGCCGCTCCAGTAGCCCGAGAGCAGGTCGTTGATCTTGCCGACGCTGTCGGCGTCGAATGCCTGGAACAGATTGGGCAGCGCGTTCTGCGGGTTGGCGATGACCTTGGCGGCCTGCTTCGTGCAGACATCGAAGTTTGCAGTGTCGACGTCTCTGCGGACCGGCAGGGTTCCCCTGGCGAGGTTGAACTCGCGCTGCACCGCCGGCGACATCACGACCTCGGCGAACACGTTCTGGCTCGCAGTGCGCCCCGGCTCTTTCGAGCGCGGCAGGATGAAGCCGTTGATGCTGATGTGCAGCGCGGTGTTCCCCGGCGCGAGTGCGCAGCCGATCTCGTCACCCAGGGATTTGCCGGCATCGCGGTACTGCGCCTTGGCCCAATCGCCGACGAACTGCACTGCGGCCTTCTTGGTCACGACCATGCCGCTGGCCACGCTCCACGTCCGACCGATCTGCCCCTGGTCGGTAAAGCCCTTGAGCGCCCGGTAGACCTCGAACGCACGCAAGACCTTCGGATCGCGCGCGGCGGCGGCGTCGTTGTCGACCAGAATGCGTGCCATCAGCGGTGCGCCGGCGACCCCTTGCAGGACGTCGCGGAACAGCTGGCTGCGCTGGATGATGTCGCCAGCCATCGCGATCGGTGTGTAGCCGGCCGCCTTGATCTTCCGTGCCTGCGCCAGGAATTCGTCCCACGAGGTAGCGGGTTTCAAGCCGAGCTCTTTATAGATCGCGGCGTTGTAGAACATCCAGTTGTCGGATTGCAGCCCGACCGGGATCGCGATCGTATGGTTGTTGTACTGGAACGCGTTCACCACGACCGGCACGGTCAAGCGTGCCCAGCCCTGCTGGGTTGCGACCTTGTCGGGCGAATACAGGATGCCGTTATCGGCGAGCTCGCGTAAATCCTTGCCGAGCGACCACTGGGCAGCCGCCGGCGGCTGCCCAGCCGCGACCCGGTTCATGACCGCCGCGCGATTGGCCGCGCCGGTGGCCACGGCCGAATCGACCCACTTCACGCCGCGCTTGTCCAGCGCGTCGACGATGACGCGCATCGCCTTGGCCTCGACCCGGCCGGTGCTCCAGTGAACCACGTCGAACGGCTGCTGGGCCAGTGCGGCGTCCGCGCCGAGCGCGGCGGTCATGATGACGGCCGCGCGCCAGCCGCGCGCCCAAATGCGTGAACTAAAGATCATGGCGATGCCTCTTTCAGGTGGTCTGAATCGTCGAGCCGACACGCGGCCAGTGTTGATCGGGGTTGCCAGCGGCGACCGACGGGCTTCATGGCGGCTGCCGGACGGCGCGCAGATAGGCGCCGACGCCCTGGATGAGGAACGGCGAGATCGCCGTCACAATGTAGTTCGCGCCCAGTGCGATCACCTGCTGGGTACGCTCCGCGTCGGTGCACAGGGTGCCGGCAATCAGGCCGCGTGCCGTGATCGCGCGAATGCAGCGGTCGATCGTCTGCAGCACCACGGGATGGCCAGGATCCTTCGCGTAGCCCATCGACACCGCTAGGTCGCCCGGGCCGACGAAATACACGTCGGCACCGCCGACATCGAGAATCGAGTCGAGGTTCTCGACCGCCTCGACGGTCTCGATGTGCAGCGAGACCAGTTTGGCTTCGTTGGCACGCTCGAAGTAGGTCGCGCGGTCCGGCTCCATGCCGTAGCGCGCCGCGCGCGTCAGGAACGCGACACCGCGTTCGCCCGCGGGCGCGAAGTGCGCCGGGGCGACGGCGGCGCGCGCATCGTCCGCGGTATTGACCAGCGGCACCTGCACGCCGTCGGCGCCGCTGTCGAGCGACCGACGGATGTACTCCGGCCGGTTGTACGGCACGCGCACGATGGCCGGTACGCGAGCGCATTGCGAGGCGCGGATCATGTCCTCGATGGGCCCGGCGTCCATCGCCGCGTGTTCCGCGTCGAGCAGCGTGAAATCGAAGCCGAGCTGCGCGATGCACTCGGTGAGCCCTGGCGATGCGAAGGTGACGAAGCAGCCGAACTGCGGCCGTTCGCGCAGGCGCTGCTTGAAGGTGGCGTCGATCATGGCGCACCTCTGGCGCGGATCGTCACGCCCGCCATCTGCTCGATGATGCGGATCACCGCGGTGTGGTCTTCCTCGCCGAAACCCTGCGCGATCGTGCTCTTGTAAAACTCGTGCACGACGGCGGCGAGCGGCATCGGCGCATCGATGTCCTTCGACAGTTCGAGCGCGAGGCCGAGGTCCTTGTACTGCAGCTTGCTCTTGAAGCCGGGCTGAAAGTTGCCCTTCAGGACCGCGGGTGCACGCACCTCGAGTGCCCAGCAGCGTGCCGCACCGTTCGACAGCACGTCGACGACCTTCTGCGGGTCGACCCCGGCCTTGGTGCCGAGCGCGAGCGCCTCGCCCATCGCCAGCACCGTGGCAGCAGCAAGCACCTGATTGCACGACTTGACGACTTGGCCGGACGAGTTGCCGCCGACGTGGGTGACGCGTTTGCCGAGCACCTGGAACACCGGTAAACAACGCTCAAACACGTCCGCCTCGCCGCCGACCATGATCGACAGCGCGCCTTCGATCGCGCCCTTTTCGCCGCCGCTGACCGGCGCGTCGAGCATGCGCGCACCGGTCTGCCCGATCCGCTCCGCAAACTCGCGCGTCGCGATCGACGAGATCGTGCTCATGTCGATCACGACCTTGCCGAGCTGCAGCGACTTCACGATCCCATCGGCGCCGAACACGACTTGTTCGACGTCCGGGGTGTTGGGCAGCATCGTGATCGTGAAGTCGGCGTGCCTCGCCACCTCTGCCGACGTGGAACCCGGCTGCGCACCCGCTTTCACCATTTCCTCGATGTCGCTGACGGCTCGCGAGTGGACGTGCACGGCGTAGCCGGCTGCGATCAGGTTCCGCACCATCGGTTTGCCCATGATGCCGAGGCCGATAAAGCCCAGAGTCGGTTTCATCCTGCTGCCCTCTAGATGGTGCCGAAAACGATTCGGCATATGTGTAGTATGTCAGTTATATGTTGACTGTATAGCAGTCATACATTAGTATGTCAACATAGCCTTCGATTGCACCCCCGATCCAAGCGTGCGCGGGCCGCGAACAACGCCCTCGCTGCTTCCAACCACCCGACCAAGGCAAGAGGCCGACGATGAAAAGCAAACTCCGCAGCGCATTCACTCCGGGCACGACCCGCTGGGCGGTGCGCCGCTCGCAATGGCTGGCGATGGGGCTGACCGAGGAAGACTTCGACAAGCCGAAGATCGCGGTCGTCAACTCGTCGAGCAAGCTGTCGGTGTGTTTCCAGCACCTGGACGGCGTCTCGCAGGTGGTTCAAGACGCGATCCGCGCCGCGGGCGGGGTCCCGTTCGAAATCCGCACCGTTGCGCCGTCGGACTTCATCACCAGCGCCGGTAAGCAGGGCCGCTACCTGATGCCCACCAGAGACCTGCTGGTCAATGACGTCGAGGTGCAGGTCGAAGGCGCGGAACTCGACGGCATGGTGCTGCTGTCGTCGTGCGACAAGACCACGCCGGCGCATCTGATGGCCGCTGGCCGTCTGAACGTGCCGAGCATCATCGTCACCTGCGGCTACCAACTCGGCGGCGAATGTGGCGGCAAGCTCGTCGACATCGAGGAGGTCTACAAGGCGGTCGGCGCGGTCAAGGCGAAAATCATCACGCTGAACGAGCTCACCGACATGACCCGTCACGCGATCCAGGGGCCGGGGGTCTGCGCCGGGCTCGCCACCGCGAACTCGATGCACTGCATGGCCGAGGTGCTGGGGATGACGCTTCCGGGCAATGCGCCGATCCGCGCCGGCAGCAAGGAACTGAACGAGTACGCGACGCGCGCCGGGCAAGCGATCATGGATCTGGTCGCTGCCGACCTGCGCCCGCGCCAGATCATGACTGCCGCGGCGTTTCGCAACGCCGTACGCGCCGCGGTCGCGATTGGCGCTTCGGTGAACGTTCCTCGTCACTTGATCGCGGCCTCGATCGAGACGGAAGTCGACATCGACATCATCAAGGAGTTCGAGGCCGCCGTCGGCATCGGCCAGGTCACGCAGGTGCGGCCGAATGGCCCGACGCGAATCGAAGAGTTCGCCGCAGCCGGTGGCATTGCCGGTGCGATGAAGCAGATCGCCGCGGTGCTCGACACCAGCGTGCTGACGGTCACCGGTAACACGCTGCAGGCAAACCTCGATGCGCGCGCGGCACCCGACGCGCAGGTGATCCGGCCGCTTGCCACTCCGTTCTACGCCGAGCCGGGCCTGATGATCGTCCGCGGCAACCTCGCCCCCGATGGTGCTGTCGTCAAGCTCTCGGCCGTGCCGAAGCACGTGCGACGTTTCACCGGGATCGCGATCGTATTCGAGGACGAAAACGAAGCACTCGCCGGACTGGAGAACGGCAAGGTCAAGGCCGGTCAGGCCGTGATTCTGCGCATGCTCGGCCCCAAAGGCGGACCCGGGACCGTGTTCGCGGCCAGCTTCATGGCAGGTCTGGTCGGCGCCGGCTTCGGCGACAACGTCGCGGTCATCACCGACGGCGAGCTGTCCGGCTTGAACAGCGGCATCACGATCGGCCAGGTCATGCCCGAGGCAGCGGAAGGCGGCCCGCTCGCCGCCGTGGTCGATGGTGACGCCATTACAATCGACCTGAACGAGCGCACGATCGCGCTCGACATCCCTGAAACGGAGTTGCGCCATCGGCTCGCCAACTTGCCGGCGCGCCCGGCCACGACCGAGAAGGGCTGGCTGGCGATGTACCAGCAGTTGGTTCAGCCGCTCTCGAAGGGTGCAGTGCTGGGAGTGCGCTGATGGATACGATAGGTGGACGGGCAAACCCCGATCACCCAGCAGGAGCATCGTGAGCCGTACCAAACAAGCGAAGACACCCGCCAACGGAAAAGTGGAAACACAGGTCCAGCAGGCATACGCGCAGATCGAGGAACTGATCGCAACCTTGGAACTCGCACCGGGGCAGGTCGTTTCCGAGAACATGCTCGCGACCCTGCTCGGCCTCGGACGCACGCCGGTCAGAGAAGCGCTGCAGCAGTTGGCACGCGAGGGCCTGGTCGTGATCCTGGCCCAGCGTGGAATCCTCGTCGCGGAGATCGACATCCGCAAACAACTGCGCCTGCTTGAACTGCGCCGCTGCGTCGAGCGCTGCGTGGTCGGTCTCGCCGCACGCCGCGCCACTGACGAGGAGCGTGCGCGATTCGCCGAGATGGCTCAGGAAATGGATCGGGCAGGCAGTGCCAGCGATGGCGCAACGTTCCTGAAGCTCGATGGCGAATTCAACTACTTGCTGCTGGTGGCCGCGCGCAATGAATACGCCGCCTCGTCGATGCGACTGATGCAGGGACTCTCGCGGCGATTCTGGTTCGCTCACTACAAGGATGTCGCCGACCTGCCCGAGACCGCGCGGCTGCACGCGGACATCGCCCGCGCCGTGTCGCAACGGCAGGAACAAGAGGCCATGGTTGGCCTCGATCGGCTGATCGACAACGTGGAGACCTTTACGCGGGCGACGCTGGACTCGGACGCGGGGCACTGAACCCATCTGCGCTCTGCTTCACCAGATCGTCAGGCATCCCTTCGCAGAGGCTGTAGCCAAGGATCTGCCGGGTCTGCAGATCAATGACCGTGGCCAGATACAGCCAGCCTTCCCGGGTCGGGATGTAGGTGATGTCGCCCACCCGGGCGGGCACGGAGCTGCCCACAGCGACACGCCTGTCTCATACGATGCGACTTGGCTGACACTCGGCGCTAATCAGGTGACGACATATCCAACGATGCGCACAGCCACTTCCATCCTTCGCGGCGCATTCGCGCTCGAACTTGCGCCCGACGACAATCGCGGCGTGCGCGATGCGCTGCCGCAGGCCGACGCCGGCGTGCTGGCCGCGGCGATCGCATGCGATCTCGCGCGCTGCCACGGCGATGCCTCGCTGCTGAAATTGACCACCGTTGGCGCGCACTACGACCCGGTCGAACTGTTGCGCCCGGGCTGGCCGGTGCATCACGCACTCGACCAGCTCGGCGCGCGTGCGCCCGGCGGCGACGGCGATGCTGTCGCAGGCGGACGTATCGTCGCCTTCGGCAGCCACGACGGCCGCCTGCCCGACGCGCTGTCGCCATCGCCGGATTACCTCGGCGGACCGCTGCGGCTGCTGCCGTGGCAGCTGCGCGGCGACGCGGCCGTCGTGCGTCGCGTCGGTGACGCCTTCGAGCGCGAGCTGATGGAACGCGGCATGGCGTCGGCGGAAACCGCGCTGCTCGCGCAGCAGGGGTTCGGCCTGCGCATCGCGCATGCGCGCCTGCTCACGCTGCACGATCTGTGCGCATTGATGGCGATGCAGTACGACCACGCCGGCCTTGCGCCGTTATGGCCACTGCTCGAGGCCGCGCTGCTGTCGCCCGATCGCGAGGTGTGGCTCGACGCCGGCCGCGAGCCGCTGCTGCACTACGTCGACCGCGAGGCGCGGATCGCGCTGTTCGGCGCCGACGCATGGCGCGCGCGCTACGGCGACATCGACGTCGATAGCGACGCCGCCGCGCGGCAGCGTGATTTCAAGCAGTTCGAGGCGCGGCAGCGGCAATTTGCCGCGGTGCTGATGGCGCACGGCGTGCCGGTGATGTTTGTACATTGCAGCGGCGACCCGATCGCCGATCTGTAGCGCCCGGCAGCGCGTCGGCGGCGAGATTAAGGCACGTCGCTAACATCGGCCTCGGCGGCGATATGCGGGCGAATTGCCATTGCGCGAGCGGGGCGCATAGACTGGCCGCCGACGCGGGTGTAGTTCAATGGTAGAACTTCAGCTTCCCAAGCTGATAGCGTGGGTTCGATTCCCATCACCCGCTCCATCTTGACCCCGCATCGGTCTAACGCATTGATCGAATAGGGGTTTTCTAAACAGTCGTGGTCCTGAAACAGGTCTCCCAAAGGAACCGTTTTACGAACCATCGCGTGCCGAAACCTTTCTTGCTGACAAGGCCTTCGGGCCTCTATGTCCGCTTTCGCACCCCTAAGAGCCTGTTTAAAATCTTCTGAGTAACAGCGCCAAAAAGGCGAGGTGGATGAATTGTAGGCTGGTGTTGAGCTTACGCTCGCAGTTCTTCCATAAGCGCCGGCATTTCTCCAGCCAGCCAAA
>JBOHYD010000188.1:0-9599 GCA_050737635.1 Luteimonas sp.
CGCCGGAAGTGCTGGCGATGCGCCCGGCGCGCGTGCAGGTCAATTGGCTCGCGTATCCGGGCACCTCAGGCGCACCCTGGATCGACGCGGTGCTCGCCGATGCCGTGGTGCTGCCCGACGCGCTGGCCGCGCATTTCAGCGAGCGCGTGCTGCGCCTGCCGCGCTGCTTCCAGCCGTCGGACACCTCGCGCGAGTTGCCGCCGCCGGCTGCGCGTGGCGCTTATGGGCTGCCGGAATCCGGTGTCGTCTACTGCTGCTTCAACAACAGCTACAAACTCAATCCCGCGAGCATGGCGCGCGCGCTGGCGGTGCTGGCGCAGGTCGATGACAGCGTGCTGTGGCTGCTGTCGGGACCGGGCCGCGCCGACGCCCGCCTGCGTCAAGTCGCGACAAATGCCGGCATCGATCCGGCGCGGCTGGTGTTCATGGCCAAGCAGCCGCAGCCGGAGTACCTGGCGCGACTGCAGCGCGCCGATCTTTTCCTCGACACCAACCCCTACAACGCGCACACCACCGCATCCGATGCGCTGTGGGCCGGCTGTCCGGTGCTCACGCGCCCCGGCGACAGCTTCGCCGCGCGCGTCGCGGCCAGCCTCAACCACCACCTCGGTCTGCCGGAGATGATCGTCGACAGCGACGCGGCCTTCATCGAGCGCGCGGTCGCGCTCGGCCGCGACCCGGCGGCGCTGCACGCGCTGCGCGAGCGCGTCGCGCAGGCGCGCACGGCATCGGGACTGTTCGATATGAGCGCATTCGCCGCCGATTTTGCCGCCGCCGTCCATCGGCTCGCGGCAGTCGATGGTTGAGTTGCGCTAGGCTCTCAGCATGAGCGCAAACGACAATCCGATTTCGCTGCGGCTGTGCGTGCTGACGGTCTCCGACTCGCGCACCGCGGCCGAGGACAGTTCCGGCGATTACCTCGCCCGCGCGCTGCAAGCCGACGGCCATGTGCTGCACGAGCGCGAGTTGCTGCCCGACGACCGCTATCGCCTGCGCGCGACCGTGTCGCGTTGGATCGCCGATGCGGCCGTCGACGGCGTGCTGGTCACCGGCGGCACCGGCTTCACCGGTCGCGACTCCACGCCCGAAGCGCTGCGGCCGCTGCTCGACAAGGAGATGCCTGGCTTCGGCGAACTGTTCCGCGCGATCTCCTTCGACGAGATCGGCACCGCGTCGCTGCAATCGCGCGCGTTTGCCGGGCTGGCCAACGCCACATTCGTGTTCTGCCTGCCAGGCTCGACCTCGGCCTGCCGCACCGCGTGGGAAAAGATCATCCACGCCCAGCTCGACGCGCGCACGCGGCCCTGCAATCTCGCCACCCTGCGCCCGCGTTTGCTGGAAAGCGCGCATGCCGACCCGCGATCTCTCGACCCGGGACGATCGACCAAGGAGTGAACACCATGCCGATCGCGACCACCCTGCGCCTGCTCGCCCTCGCCCGCGGCCTGAGCACCGGCGACATCGCCACCGCGATCCCGCGCGCCGGTGCGGCCACGGTCGCGGCGTGGATGCGCGGCGACAAACGTCCCGGCCGCGACCAGCTCGACGCCCTCGCCCGCACCTTCGGCGTACCGGTCGGCGCACTGCTCGCCGAACTCGCCAGCACCTTCGACCCCGCGCGCACCAAAGGCGAGCACGCGCTGCTGAAATCGTATCGCGCCCTGGGAACGAAGCAGCAGGGCGCGCTGCTGGAAGTGGCGCGAGCGATGGCGGGGGAGAAAATAAACTCACGGCGCGACAAGTAATCGACAACAGCGCATTGCCGGAAGACCGCGATCGATACCAAGCCGCGGGCTTCGGCCCGTCTTACGAGGGCACCGCCGATGAAAGACCTCAAGCGCAAGGACTACGACACCGCCATCGCACCGCTGCAGCTCGAACTGGTGGCGATGGCGCGCTGGCTCGCGCACTCCGGCAAGCGCGTAGTAGTGCTGCTGGAAGGTCGCGACACCGCCGGCAAGGGCGGCGTGATCGGTGCGCTGTCGGAGCATCTCAATCCGCGCCAGTGCCGGATCGTCGCACTGCCCAAGCCGACCGAGCGCGAGGCCGCGCAGTGGTATTTCCAGCGCTATGTGCCGCATCTGCCGGCGGCCGGCGAGATCGTGCTGTTCGACCGCAGCTGGTACAACCGCGCCGGCGTCGAGAAAGTGATGGGCTTCGCCAGCGACGCGCAGGTCCTGACGTTTTTGAAGCAGGCGCCGGCGTTCGAGAAACTGCTGATCGACGACGGCGTCGTGCTGTTCAAGTACTGGCTGTGCTGCGATCAGATGCAGCAGGAAGCACGCTTCGCCGAGCGCCTGGACGACCCGCTGAAGTCCTGGAAACTCTCGCCCGTCGATGTCGAGGCGCGCCGGCGCTACGCCGATTACACCCGCGCTCGCGAAGCGATGCTGCAAGCCACGCACAGCAAATACGCGCCGTGGACGCTGGTCGACTTCAACGACCAGAAGCGCGGACGCCTGACCCTGATCCGTCATCTGCTCGACCGGCTGCCGGACGTGCGCGTGCCGCAGAATAAGCCGGAGTTTGCGCCGCTGGAAGGCAAGCCGAAGAAGGAACGCTTCGGCATGCTGAAGCCGATCGTAGGTTTCGAGCCCGGCCACTGATCGGCCTGGGCCGCTCAACACGGACGCTGATCAGGGACGTTGCACAAAAATCGAAGCGGGCATGACTGAATTCACCGTCGAAACCCTGTTGAAAACGCCGACCGTCACGGTCCGCGACGTGTATTGCCGGGGCACCTGCCAGCACAAGAGCGCGGAAGAGCAGGCAAGCGCCACCCATCTCGTGTTCCCGTATCGCGGCGTCTATGTGCGCCATCTGGGCGATGACGAAGCCGTGGCCGATGCCAGCCAGGTATTGTTTTTCAACGCCTGCGAGCGCTATCGGGTGAGCCATCCGGTACCCGGCGGCGATGCCAGCCTGGTGGTGGTGGTCGAAGCAGCGATGCTGCGCGAACTGGCTCCGAAGGCCTTGCTGCGCGACGGCCCGGCCTTGGCCTTCCGTCAACAACGCTTGCGGATCGATCCGCGGGCGCAGGTGCTGGTGGCCCTGCTGCGCCACAGCCTGCGCGAGAACATCGCTGAATCGCTGGAGGCCGAAAGCCTGGCCTTGACCCTGGTGCAGCGGTCGCTGGGGCCACGCACCACGCATGCGGCGGGCGCCAGCGTCGGCCGGCAGCGCCTGGTGGACCGGACCAAGCTGGTGCTGGTTAGCGATTTGTCCAGACGCTGGGCACTGGCCGACATCGCCGCCGACGTCGGCGTGTCGGCGGTCTATCTCACCCAGGTGTTCCAGCAAGTCGAAGGCCTGCCGCTGTATCGCTACCAGTTGCGCTTGCGGCTGGCGCGCGCGCTGGACCTGTTGGGGCAATACGAGGATCTCAGCGCCTTGAGTCAGGACCTGGGCTTCTCCAGCCACAGCCACTTCAGCGCCGCGTTCCAGCGGACCTACGGCCGCTCGCCCACCGAATTCCGACTATCGGCCCTACATCGCTAGGCCATGTTCCCGGCCGCGGCATCGCCAAACGCGGCCGGCCGCAAGTCGCTAAAGATTCTGACAGCAGCGCTTTGTTGCGCATGGTCGACTGTCCACGCCCGGATTTCGGGCGTCTTTTGAGAGCGGTGTCATGGCAGAGAGAACCTGTGCGGCCTGCGATTGCGCGTTGGACGAGCATTCGATCACGATCAGGATCGGCGGCAAGGCGGTCGAGGTGTGTTGCGATGACTGCGCGATCAAGCTGAAAGAAGCGCACGACTCCGGCGTCAATCCGGGCGAGCGTTGAGCCATGGGCGAAAATAATCCATCGGCGGCCCGCCGCAGCGTGCAGACGCCATCGGGCAGGATCGGCTATGCCGAGCAAGGGACGGGCCCGGTGGCCTTGTTCGTGCATGGCGTGCTGTTGAACGGCCACCTGTGGCGCCACCAGCTCGCGCATCTGTCCGACATCCGGCGCTGCATCGCCGTGGACCTGCTCGCGCATGGCGAGACTTCGATCGCGCCGGACCAGGACGTGTCGGTAACGGCCAATGCGAGCATGCTCGCGGAGTTCCTCGACGCTCTCGACATCGAGCAGGTCGACCTGGTCGGCAACGACAGCGGCGGCGGCATCGCGCAGATCTTCGCGGCATTGCATCCGCAGCGCGTGCGCAGCCTCACGCTCACCAACTGCGACACGCACGACAACTGGCCGCCCGAAGCCTTCAAGCCGTTCCTGGCGATGGCGGCCGCGGGCGGTTTGCGCGGCGCGCTCGAGGCGATGCTGGCCGACAAGGCCGTCTACCGCTCGCCGCAGGCATTGGGTCCGGCGTACGAGGATCCGCAAACGCTGTCGGACGAGAGCATCGAGGCCTATCTGCGCCCCCTGCTCCGGAGCGAGCAGCGCACGCGCGACCTGCAACGCTTCCTCGCGGCTTTCGACAACAAGCACACGCTTGCCATCGAAGCGAAGCTGAAAGCCCTGAAAGCACAGACCCTGATCGTCTGGGGAACGGACGATGTCTATTTCGATACGCAATGGTCGCATTGGCTGGCCGACGCGATTCCCGGAACACGGGCGCGCGTGGAATTTGAAGGTGCCAGGATCTTCTTCCCGGAAGAACGCTGGTCGCAGTTCAACCGGGAGCTGCGCGCGCACTGGCCGCTGGCGAGCGCTCAAGGTTTGGGAACAAGGACATGAACCGCAGAGGCTTCATCCAAGTGGCAGGCGGCGCGATGGCGGCAGGCGCCATCGCCGGATGCATGGGACGCCATCTCAGCACCGCTGACCCGGGTGCGAACGAAACCTTGGATGCGGCGGCCTTCCACGCGGCGCGACGATTCGCCAAGACACCATTCGGCAACATCGCCTATGTCGAACGCGGGGTTGGCGATGCGGCCTTGTTCCTGCATGGATTTCCGCTCAACGGTTTTCAGTGGCGCGGCGCGCTCGAACGCCTCTCGTCTTACCGCCGCTGCATCGCGCCGGACTTCCTGGCGATGGGCTATACGCAAGTCGCGCAAGCGCAGGACGTGGGCCCGCAGGCGCAGGTCGCGATGCTGGTGGCCTTGCTGGACAGGCTGGAGATCGCCAGCGTCGACCTGGTCGCCAACGACAGCGGCGGCGCTGTGGCGCAGTTGCTGGTCACCCAGCATCCAGGGCGCGTGCGCACCCTGCTGCTGACCAATTGCGACGTCGAAACCGACAGCCCGCCGCCGGCGCTGCTGCCTGTGATCGAGTTGGCGAAACAGGGCAAGTTCGTCGATCAGTGGTTGGGCGCGTGGTGGAACGATAAGACGCTGGCGCGTTCGCCCGAAGGCATCGGCGGCCAGTGCTACGCCGATCCGACGCATCCGACCGACGAGGCGATCGATGTCTATTTCGGACCGCTGCTGTCCACCGCGCGGCGCACGGCGCTGGCCCACGCCTATGCGATCGCGCTCGAACCCAATCCGCTGACCGGCATCGAAGCCGCGCTCAAGCGCAGCACCGTGCCGACGCGCGTCGTCTGGGGCATGGGCGACACGATCTTCTCGCCGGCAAGCCCCGACTACCTCGACCGCATCCTGGGCAATTCGCGCGGCGTGCGACGGCTCGAGGGCAGCAAGTTGTTCTGGCCGGAAGAGCGCCCCGAGGTGATTGCCGAAGAAGCACGGCGGTTGTGGCAGGCCTGGGTTGCTGGCAACGGCGGGATCCGCCGTTGATCGCCGCCAATCGCATCGTCACTGTGTTCGGTGCCTACGGGCACACCGGACGCTTCGTCGTCGCCGAGTTGCGCAGGCGCGGATGGACGCCGCGTCTGTCCGGCCGCGACCGCGACAAGCTGGCGGCGCTCGGCAAGGTTTTTCCTTCGCTGCAACTGCGGCGCGCATCGGTGGAGGATCCGGCATCGCTCGATCGTGTACTCGATGGCGCGGTCGCGGTCATCAACTGCGCTGGGCCGTTCCTCGACACCGCAATACCACTGATCGAGGCGGCATTGCGAGCACGCATCCATTACTTGGATATAGCGGCGGAGCAGCAGGCCGTACTCGGCGTATTCGAGCGCTTCGCCGATGCTGCGCAGCAAGCCGGTATCGCGGTCATCCCGGCGATGGCGTTTTACGGCGGCTTGGCGGATCTGTTGGCCACCGCCGCCATGGCCGATTGGGCCGCCGCCGACGAGATTCGCGTCGCGGTCGCGCTCGACAGTTGGCATCCCACGCTGGGAACACGCTTGACCGGCCGGCGCAACACCGCGCGGCGCTTGGTGGTCTCGAAGGGAGCGCTGAGTTTCCTGGCCGATCCGCCGCCGACGCGGGAGTGGGAATTCCCGCCGCCGCTGGGAACGCAGCCAGTCGTCGCTTTGCCGTTCTCCGAGATCATCACCATCTCGCGCCATCTCCGCGCCGCCGAAGTCCATTCCTGGCTGAACATCGCACCCCTCACGGACCTGCGCAATCCCGATACGCCGCC
Organism: Luteimonas sp.; assembly: GCA_050737635.1. GTDB lineage: Bacteria > Pseudomonadota > Gammaproteobacteria > Xanthomonadales > Xanthomonadaceae > Luteimonas. Next base: position 6,434 of record JBOHYD010000188.1, read on the forward strand.
GCCGGTGGGAATGGATCCCAGCGGACGCTCCTCGCAGATCTTTGCGCTGGAGGTGATCGCACGCAAGGGCGGCGAGGCGCGTCGTGCGACGGCGCGCGGCCGGGACATTTACGCGATCACCGCGCCATTGATCGTCGAGGCGATGGAGCGGGTTGTGGATGGGCGCCATCAGGCGGTCGGTGTCGCCGCCGCCGGCGAAGCCTTCGCCGCGCGCGACTTCCTCGCCTCGCTGGCACCAGAACATCTTTTGCTCGGCTAGGCAGTCTGGCCGATCGCCGTGCCGTCACCGAGAAGTCAAATGCAACCGACAAAAAACCCAATCCACAAGACTTTCGCGATGCTCGTTGTTGGCGCGTGGCTAGTGTAGTGCTTCACGCTGTTTGAACCATGCAAAACCCAATGTTTCTGCGGTTTTCGTGGCGATTTTAAGTTCCATCAACAACGCAGCATTACACTAGCGGTGCCCGTCGCCCAGGCATCCGACCATCTCGACACGCCACGGTGATCGCGGACCCGGCTGGCGACATCGGCGACCTGTATGCATGGATGTCGCCCGACGGCCAGCGACTGAACCTGTGATGGACATCGTGGCTGGCAAGTTCTCCGACCAGCTGCAGTACGTCTTCCACGTCGATAGTGGCCAGCGTTTCGGCACGACGACCGCGACGACATCGATCGTCTGCCGGTTCGATACCGCCAGCATCGTCGAATGCTGGGCCGGCGACGCCGACCACGTCCACGGCGATGCAGACAAACCGATCGGGCTGGAAGGAAAGCGTCGGCGTTTCCGGGTGTTCGCCGGCCTGCGCGACGATCCGTTCTTCAACAACGTGAAAGGAACCCGGTCGGGCTACGACACCGCCGCGGATGCGTTGAAGAGCGGGGCGAGCGTCGACGCCGCACATTGCCCGAGCTTCGACAAGGCGACTTCGCAAAAGATCCTCGACCATTGGCGGCAGACCGACAGCGGACCGGCGACGAATTTCCTGGCTGGATGGAGGTCGGCAGCGCTGGTGGTCTCGGTCGACCTCGGCGTGGTCGATCGCGGCGGCGCATTGCTCGCCGTCTGGGCAGGCACTTACGCTCCGGCCAAGCAGGCAGCGCAGCGCAAGGCCGAAAAGCGTCCGGCGATCGGCTCGCCGGTGGACCGTGTCGGTCGGACCCTGACCGGCAATGCCCTGCTCGGACCGCTCGATCCCGAACCGGCGAGCGACCGCCGCAAGGAGCAATACAACCGCGCGGCGCCTGCCGATTGGCCGCCGTTCGCCGAGGATATCCAGCGTACGCTCGGGCTCTACGACGGTTTCGATGGCGTCTGCGGAAACCAGTGGCTCGCCGACCGCGGCGCGAAGCCGGCGATGCGCTATCGGGTATTGGGCAAGTTGCTCGCCGACGACCGGCTCTGGATCAATAGCGCATCGAAGGTCTGCACGCGATTCTTGGCGGTCGAGTTCGCGGCCACCGGTTCGCCAAACACCGACTGCGGCGGCAGGACGCCGAACGACGATGCGATCGACGTGTACCGCTCGCTCCTGGTCGGCGGCACCGTCGACAGCGTCGACGATGGCGTCAAACGCGACGATAAAACCCACTCCGTATCGGAATTCCCGTTCCTGGCCGCGCCATGACACCGGGCAGGCATTGCGTCATCTGGTTAGCAGCGCTGGCGCTGGCCTGCGGCGGACCCGCAGGCACCGGCCGGCAGTATCCCACCACGGTGGCTAGCGTTGCGATCGCCAATCTCGATCATCAGATCGCTCGGCTACGCGACGATGCCGGAGTCGAAGATCTCTTGCTCGTGAGATCGCGTTTTCTCGGCGACTACGAGGCGCTCGATCGTGCCGTGTCGCTTGCGCGGCAAGCCGTGGGGTATTCTCCCTGCGTTAGGCTACTACAATCACTAACCCAGCTCGGAGGAGTCCAACATGATCATCGGTGCACATTCGGTTATCTTCAGCATCAACCCTGATGCTGATCGTGATTTTCTGCGCGACATTCTTAAGCTTACGAACGTTGATGTGGGCAATGGCTGGTTGATCTTCGGACTGCCCCCGGCAGAGGTTGCTGTTCATCCCTCTGACAAGAACAATGTTCATGAGTTTTATCTGATGTGTGATGACGTCGAGGCGTTCATCGCCAACATGAAGAAACAGAACATCGCGTGCGACCCCGTGCAGGATGAGGGCTGGGGCTTGCTTACACAGTTAACGCTTCCAGGTGGTGGGAAGCTTGGCATCTATCAGCCGCGTCACGCACGACCGGAACCGATGGGAGCGTGAGAGCTGCGAAACAAGCGGCCTAACTCATTCAAGCCGAACCCGCTTCGCGGGTCGGCTTAATTCAATCGTCAGGCGTCACACCGAGCATCTTGCACGCTGTTAGCGTATTTGGTAACATGGCGCGTGGCCTTCCAGATCGAATATTTCCATCCGCGCGTTCTGGCAGAGATCGAATCTTGGCCAGTGGACATCCTCGCAGACTACGCCCGCTTGACTGAGCTTTTGGCCGAATACGGTCCAAATCTTCGCCTGCCTCATTCTCGCGCCTTCGGAGATGGGCTCCTCGAGCTAAGGCTCGCGTGGACGTTCCGGTATTGGTCGCGCCTTCTATTGCTTTCTGCTTGGCAAACGCATTGTTGTAGTTCACGCATTCATCAAGAAATCGCAAGAAACCCCTGATAAAGAGCTAAAGCTGGCCCGTAAACGGGTCAAGGATTTGCAACATGGCTAATCTTAGCTACAAACCTGTGGCACATGATCATCAGGCCTTCCTGGCTCGCGCGTCCAAGCGCAAGGGCTTCGCTGAGGCTTATGAGGCACTAGAGCTGGAGTATCAACTTACCAGCCAAATGCTCAAGGCGCGTTCGCGGGCTGGCCTTACCCAAGATACGGTCGCTGAGCGCATGGGCACCACAAAAAGCGCAATTTCCCGGCTTGAGTCTGCTGGCAAGAAGCATGCTCCATCCATCGCCACACTCCAGCGGTATGCGCAAGCGGTTGGCTGCGATCTGCAGGTAAGGCTGGTTCCACAAAAGTGACGCCTAAGAGCCTGTTTAAAATCTTCTGAGTAACAGCGCCAAAAAGGCGAGGTGGATGAATTGTAGGCTGGTGTTGAGCTTACGCTCGCAGTTCTTCCATAAGCGCCGGCATTTCTCCAGCCAGCCAAA
>JBOHYD010000189.1:0-6623 GCA_050737635.1 Luteimonas sp.
CGAAAACCGCAGAAACATTGGGTTTTGCATGGTTCAAACAGCGTGAAGCACTACCCTAGCAGGGTGTTTTCAACACCCTGCTAGCTAATCAACAAGTCCACTGTATGTATTGGACGGGGAAACCTGCGCCTTTCCGGCGTCCACTAACATCTCAAGATTTCACGGTTGGTGATTTCGATGTGATCTTCAGGGCTAATCGGCATAAAAACGCCATGCGCAGCGCTGCCGTTCTTGGATAACACCGCAATCATATTCACTGCCGGGTATACTTTATTTTTGATATTGATCCTATCCGCCTTTGCAATCTCATCGATGAACAGCAGGTCTTCCGGATCATTCGCGGAAAAGTTAAAGCCGATTCTGCGTTCGACGCAAGGCATTATTGAACCGCCAAAAGTGAAAAACAAGTCGAAGACAAATTCTTTGTTCAAGCACTTAACGATATCCTGGGCCCTGACCCCTTCGCTTGAATATGCAGAGTGGTCTACGGATATGTAACTGGAAGACGGCTTTCCAAAGTAAATATCATGACGCTTCTCTACTGGCATCGACAGCCAATACCGCTGGACAAATTCATCAGTAGCCGGCCAGAGCCGGTGACCATTTCTGCCCACCAGATCAGAAGTCAGCAGAAGGCCGTCTTCGGCCAGGCTATTTTTTATGCAGCGACAGAACTGCTCAACTTCGGTGACATGGTGAAAGAATTGATTGACTATTATTATATCCTGCTCCGGAATGTCGAAGCGCTTATTGCAGTCCAGCTGCAAGAAAACCATAAATTTTTCTAATCCGGCGTCAATTGATTTTTTTCTAGCCAGGTTGACGAGGGTTTCATTAAATTCAACGCAGGTGAATTTAAAATCTATGTTTTCAGCCACAAGCTTGGCGGCTATGCCCATCTCTAAGTGGCAAGCGCCGGAACCCAAGCTCAACAGGCTCAACGGCCGATTGTACTTTGCCGCTTTTTTGCGAATTTCAGATAAATACAGATTTTCCGGCGATCCGTATCCGACCTGTTCAAAATCCGGTTGCACATAATTGCGCGCCCAATAATTAAAAATCGGCGGCAGCGTCTGCTCTTGGTATTCTGGGACAAAAGAATACGCCGCCTTCTCTACTTGCGCTTTAAGCAAAGAAAAAATTTTCTTTGGCATAACTCGCCCTAATAGCGCGACGGTCATTTTTACGTATCGCCTGTTGGAATAAACCAATTTCTTCAACATTTATTTAAACCTGCTCCTTTCCCTGGCTGAAATCAATAACGGCGTCACATCGAGATGGCGCGCCTGCGTCTGCGCGGTCGCCGCGGGCGCATGCGGCAGCACGCCAAGGCACGGCACCGGCAAGGCCATCCGTAGCAGCTGCAGATAGTCGTCGACGCGCGCCAACGCCGGGTCGACCGCGCTGCCAATCCAGCCGATCAGCGACTGGCCATCGGCAGCGATCGCGCGTGCGGTCAATCGCGCATGATTGAGGCAGCCGAGCCGCAAGCCGACCACCAGCAGCACCGGCACGCCCAGCGCGCGCACCACGTCGGCCTGCTCGAGATCGTCCGCCAGCGGCGCGGCCCAGCCGCCGACGCCTTCGATCACCACGGCGTCGGCCTGCGCCGCCAGCCGCCGATGCGCGGCGACGATGGCGTCCAGCGCGATCGCCACGCCGGCATCGCGCGCGGCGAGCTGCGGCGCGGTCGCTGCCGGCAGTGCGTAGGGATTGACGTCGGCATAGGCCGGTGCTGGATCGCTGGCTGCCTGCAGCGCCAGCGCGTCGTCGTTGCGCCAGCCTTCGGGCGTGGCCGCGCAGCCGCTGGCCAGCGGCTTCATGCCGACCGCGCGCTGGCCGCGCAGGCGCAGCGCGTGCAGCAACGCCGTGCTGGCCAGCGTCTTGCCGACGCCGGTGTCGGTGCCGGTGACGTAACAGCCGGTCGCACTCACGGGGTCGCATGCATGTCGCCGCGGCCTGTGTCTGTCGTCGTGCATCACGGCCTCCCGAGGCCTGCAAGGTGCCGCTTGATACACTCGCGGCATGTTCACTGCCTCCAGTCTAAGCGGCTCTACCGCCGAACAGTACGCGCAGCTGGTGGCGCAGGCGCGCGCACTGCTTGCCGGCGAGCGCGACCGCACCGCCAACGCCGCCAACCTCGCCGCGCTGCTGTATCACTCGCTGCCCGATCTGAACTGGGCCGGGTTCTATTTTTTCGACGGCACCGAGCTGGTGGTCGGCCCATTCCAGGGCCTGCCGGCCTGCGTGCGCATTCCGCTCGATCGCGGCGTCTGCGGCGCGGCGGCACGCAGCGGCCAGACCCAGCGCGTCGACGACGTCCACGCGGTGCCCGATCACATCGCCTGCGACGCCGCGTCGCGCTCGGAATGCGTGGTGCCGCTGTTCCGGTCCGGCGAGCGCGGCAGCGCCACACTGGTCGGCGTGCTCGATCTGGACAGCCCGCTGCCCGGCCGTTTCGGCGTTGAAGATCAGCAGGGGCTGGAGCACATCGCGCAGGTGTTCGTGGAATCACTGGGGTAGGACACTGCCGTGACGATCACACCGCTGAAACTCCGCAACATCGGCCCGAAGAGCGCCGCGTGGCTGCGCCAAGTCGGCCTGCACACGCCGGAGGACCTCGCCGAGGCCGGGCCGGTCGACGCCTTCATGCGCGTCAAGCGCGCTGGCTTCAAGCCCAGCCTCAACCTGCTGTACGCGCTCGAGGGTGCGCTGTGCGACTGCCACTGGCAGGAGGTCTCCGACGCGCGCCGCGTGCAACTGGTGGCACAGGCCGAAGCCGCGATCGCGCTGCTGCCGCCGCCGCGCGGCCGCCCGGCCGCCGCGCCGGTGACCACGACGATAATGCAGGACGACCCGATGCCGTCGCCACGGCTGTTCGACGAGCCGCCCGCCGACTGATCGCCGGCACCGTGTCCCTTGCCCTGTGAGAGCGGCCATGGCCGCGCCCGCTGGATTCAGATGCGCATCTCACTCCGCTTGCGCCCACACCGCCAGCCCGTCGAGCACCAGCGTCGGCGCATCGATCGCCTGCGGCAGCTGCGCGGCCAGCGCCGCGCGACCGCCGCCGTGCAGCAGCAGCCGCGGCGCAGTGCCGAGCAGTGCCGTGGCGTGGTGCAGGCTGCGTTCGACCAGCGCGATCGCCGCGCCGTCGCATCCCGATGCCAGCGCATCGGTCGTGTCGCTGGCGAACTCGACATACTCGCCGCCCGCGATCGGCAGCTGCGCGGCGCGTGCCTGCAGCGCCGCGCGCATCAGCTGCGGCGACGGCGCGATGCGGCCGCCGCGATGCAGACCGTCGCCGTCGATCAGATCGATGGTCAGCGCGGTGCCGACGCCGACGATCAGACGGCCGCTGCTGTTTTTGTTGCCATCGCAGTGCGCATGTGCAGCGAGCAGGGTGAGAAAGCGGTCGACGCCGAGCCGCGGCGGCTGCGCATAGGCGATCGTGACACCGGCAGATCGAGGCTGTGTCGACGCCAGCACGATCCGGCCACAGCGCGCAGCCAGCGCGTCGAGCAGCGCGACGCGCACTGCCGTCGACGCAACGCTCGCGACGTACGCGACATCGATGCGCGCCGGCAGCAGGCCGTCGAGATCACCGACCAAGCCCACGCCGTCGTGCGCCACGCCGATCGCGTCACCGACGCGACCGTCATCGCGCAGCGGTGCGCACTTCAGCCGTGAATTGCCGAGATCGAACAGCCACGTCCTCATCGCACACGCACGCTGACTTCGCCGGCGTGGAAGCGGCATTCCTCATTGCCAACGCGCACGCGCAGCGCGCCGTCGTCGGTGAGTCCGAGCGCGATGCCGTGACTGTCGCCCTGGCCGCCATGCACGACCACGTCACGGCCGGCCAGCGCGTCGAGCGCGGCGTGACGCGGCAAAAACGCCGCCAGCCCCTGCGCGTCGAACTGCGCCAGCGCCGGCAGCAGCTGCGCGATCAGCGCCGCCGCGATACGGTCGCGTGACGGCAGCGCCGCGCCCATCAGCCCGGCGAGGTCCGTCCACGGCTGGTCGATGCGCGTGGCGTACTCGACCGGCATGCGCACATTGACGCCGAGGCCGATCACCGCACGCACCGGGCCGGCATATTCGCCGCCGCCCTCGACCAGCAGGCCGCCGAGCTTGCGCAGGCCGTCACCGTCGGCGATCACCAGATCGTTCGGCCATTTCATTCGCATCTCTCGTGCGCCGAGCGTGCGCAATGACTGCGCCGCGGCAATGCCGGCAACCAAACTCAGGCCGCCGAGCCGCGCCAGACCGCCATCGAAGCGGCGCGCGATCGACAGGTACAGATTGGCCGCCAGCGGCGATGCCCACGCGCGTCCGCGCCGCCCGCGTCCGCCAGTCTGGCGCTCGGCGAGCAGCACTGCCGCGCCGGTGTGCGGTGTGCTGGCGTGCAACAGCGTCGAGTTGGTCGATTCCAGCGACCAGGCGACCTGTAGCGACGCGAGCTGCGCGCGCACCTCGTCCGGCAGCAGCGCGCGGATCGCGTCGGCGTCGAGCAGATCGAGCGGCTGCGCCAGCACATAACCGCGACCGGCCTGCGCGTCGATTGCCACGCCCGCCTCGCGCAACGCCTCGATGCGCTTCCACACCGCCGCGCGCGTCTGGCCGCTGTCGCGCGCCAGCGCGTCGCCGGTGGCAGGCCCGTCGATCAGCCGCTGCAGCAGCACGCGCTCGGTGTTCATCGCGCACGGCACCACAGACGCTGCGGCAGGCGTGCGTGCTCGAAGCGGGATTCCTCGCCGTGCAACAGCCGCAGCAGGCGCGCGCGGTGGGTGGACACCCCGCGCAGCCGCCCGAACAGCAAGCTGCCCGACAACGAACCGAGCAGGTAAACGGGAAAGAGGATCAGGATGGTGACAGCGACGTCGGGCATGAGCGCGATTATGGCCATGCCTGGGCGGTTTTTGTCGGCTCGACCGACGGCGGCGTGTGTCAGGCGACGAATGCTGGCAGCGGCTTGCGGTGTTGGTTGACGACTCGTGCAGGTGCTGCTGCCAATGCGTGCCGATTCGCATCGACACACACGGTTATTGACTGCTGGCGGCCTGGCCTGGAATGTGAGGCGAATGAATATTGTGGATAGCGTGAAGGACGGCATGGCATCCTGACGTGCCTATCTGCACTTCGAGTCTCCGGCCAGCGACGGCGTTGCAAGTGGTTGATCAGGGCTGGTTTGCCGCCGCAACGCGCGTCTGCCGCATCATGCGCTGGTCAACGACTTCGCCCGGCTGGTGGTGGTGGCGCAGCCATGAACCGAGCGAGGTTCAATTTACTCGAATGGTGTGAACGCCGCGCGGTGCGGGGAAGCGCCGGCTGGTGCGCGCGAGCGGTCTCGTAGCGTCTGGGTTCACGTTCCAAACTTCGACGCTGCCGCTGTCCGCCTCATTGCTGCGTCCAAAGTAAGTAGCCACGCCGACGTAGAGTTGACGCCCCGAAGGATCGAAGGCAAGACCTTGCGGCAGCATGGCTTCGAAGCGCTCCTCCTGAAGTAGGGTCAGCGAACCCAATCCGGCATCGATACGGTAGAGAGAAACGGAACCCTCTCGGGTATGGAGGTCGAGAAACGATTCGGGAAAGAACGTTCCGCGAAGATTGCTAAGTGCAAGGAGCATTCCGTCGGGGCTGATTGCGATTGTTTCGGATTGCCATCCTGCCGGGGTTACCGAGGTGATCGCATGCCTCGGTTCACTGGCGGCGAGTTGAGCAACGCGGATCATGGTGAGCACGCCGCCGCCTTTTACTCCGTAGAACCGATCAACGTCACCACCCCACATCAGATCACTTGTGATGTAGTAGCGACCGTCTGGCGTGAACATGCCGGACAGAGGAAATTTATTGGTGGTCACTGGATTACCAAAAGGTTCTATCGCGCTAACCTGCCCGTCGGCTGCGCGCCGAACTTGAAAGAAAACGACTTGGTTGCGCATAAGGAGATTGACGGCAACGAGGTCTTCCGTCGGATGGAACTTTGCGAGAGCCACGCCATCGATCGGGAGGTCGGCGCGTGGCGGCAAGTTCATCGGAAAAGTGCGCGACCCTTTTAAACGCCCGGCTGCAATCGATGCAAAGGTGAGGCCCGACGCCACCTGAAAGCTTGCCACCACGACGGTGTCGCCAGCGTTATTGAACGAAACGCTCTGCGGGCGAGTGGGCACGGTAATTTCGTTGATGGCGCGCGGTGCAGCAACATCCGACAGATCGAAACTGCGCAGCAGATTTCCCGGAGCAAGATCGTCGAGCGTTTGTCCTGTTGCCGGGCGGGCCTTGAGCGTTTCGACGACCACTCCCCAGGATCCGTCTCGAGATACGTCCATAACCTCCGGAGGACTGAAGACGGAATTAGAAGCGACGACGGAGCCAGTAGCCTTGTCTGCCGAAGAAGGAACGAAGACCGAGAGCGTGTCTGGCGTTGATACGGGCGGGCCAAGCTGACCGGTCAGATAGGCGGTTCCGACCATATCAGTGTCTGACAAGGCAAAGAGCACTCGGGCCTGCGGGTCAGAAGGCTGCGGTGGGGTTTGAGCCTCACTTCCTGTGATGGCTGCGAAGAACAGAGCGAGGATAAGTGTGGTCGTTTTTGGGTGACACTTGAACATTTAAGTAACCCT
>JBOHYD010000190.1:0-2622 GCA_050737635.1 Luteimonas sp.
TGCTTGGCCAGACCGTGGTCGCCGGTGCGGAGGGCTTTCTGGTCAAGGGCATGCCCTACATGTTGGGGATCGGCTTTTGAGTGTCTTCTGGCCCGCGCCCGAACTCGGTCAACACACGTCCGAAGTCCTTCGCGATGTGCTGCATATGACGCACGCCGAAGTTGACAAGTTCGAAGCACTCGGAATAACACGCGCTACACCTAAATCGATTACCGACTGAAGATGACTAAAACATGAGCACTTCGAAATTTCCACTACTGCTCGGCCGCGAAGGCGCAGTCGCCACGATCCGCTTCAGCCGGCCAACCGCGCTCAATGCGATCGACGTGCCGATGGCCGAAGCATTGCTGGCGGCCGCGGAGCAACTTGCTGCCGATGCTGGCGTGCGCGCGGTGTTGTTGAGCGGCGCCGGCAAGGGATTCATGGCCGGTGGTGATCTCGCCACCTTGCAGGCCGACCCGGTCGGTGGCTTGGCCGCGCTGCTCAAGCCGCTGAACGCCGCACTGGCCGTTTTCAACGCGATGAACGCGCCATTGATCGCGCAGGTGCACGGCGTCGCCGCGGGCGCTGGCCTAAGCCTGATGCTGCAGGCCGACTTCGTGCTCGTGGCCGAAGGCACGCGCTTCAACCTGGCCTACGTCAACCTTGGCACCAGCTGCGATGTCGGCGCTTCCTGGGCGCTACCGCGGCTCGTTGGCTTGCGCCGCGCGCTCGAGATCGCGATGCTCGGAGACGCGCTCGATGCCGTGGCGGCCGAGCGCATGGGCCTGATCAATCGCGTGGTGCCGGCCGCCGAACTCGAACGCGAAGCGATGGCCTTCGCGCAGCATCTCGCCAACGGCCCGACCGTGGCTTATGGTCATCTGCGCCGGCTGATGCGGAGCGCCTTCGACCGCGACCTGCCGGCGCAACTGCAGGCCGAGACCGAGGCCTTCCGCGATTGCGCGGGCACGGCGGACTTCAAGAATGGCGTGGATGCCTTCTTTGAGAAGAAGCCCGCGCAGTTCATCGGCCGCTGAACCCGTTTGTTCTTTGATCAGGAGAGATTCATGACTTCACGCGACATCTTCGTGGTCGGCACCGCCCGCACCGCCATCGGCACCTTCGGCGGCTCGCTGAAGGACGTGCTCAACACCCAACTCGCGACCACCGCCGTGAAGGCCGCCATCGAGCGCAGCGGCGTCGCGCCCGATGCGATCGGCCATGTCGTGATGGGCAACGTGATCCCGACCGACGTGAAAGACGCCTACCTGAGCCGCGTCGCCGCGATCGACGCCGGCTGCCCAATTGAGACGCCGGCCTTCAACGTCAACCGCCTGTGCGGTTCCGGCCTGCAGGCCATCGTGTCGGCGGCGCAGGCCATCGCGCTCGGTGACTGCGACATCGCCATCGGCGGTGGCTCCGAATCGATGAGCCGCGGCCCGTACTTCGACACCTCGGCGCGCTACGGCGCGCGCATGGGCGACGCGGTGCTGGTCGACTACATGCTCGGCATCCTGCACGACCCGTGGGAGAAGATGCACATGGGCATCACGGCCGAGAACGTGGCTGCTCGCTACGGCATCACGCGCGAGCGGCAGGACGCACTCGCGGTACAGAGCCAGCAGCGCGCCGCCGCCGCCATTGCCGTCGGTCGCTTCAAGGAGCAGATCGTCCCGGTCGAGGTCAAGACTCGCAAGGGCGTCGTGCTGTTCGACACCGACGAACATGTGCGTTCCGACACGACGCTCGAGACGCTGTCGAAGATGAAGCCGGCCTTCAAGAAGGACGGCCTGGTCACGGCCGGCAATGCCTCGGGCATCAACGACGGTGCCGCCGCGGTGGTGCTGGCCGAAGCCTCGCGTGCGCAGGCGCTCGGCCTCAAGCCGCTGGCGCGCCTGGTCGGCTACGCGCATGCAGGCGTCGAACCGGCGTACATGGGCATCGGCCCGGTGCCCGCCACCCGCAAGGTGCTGGAGCGCACCGGCCTGAAGATCTCCGACCTCGACGTGATCGAATCGAATGAGGCCTTTGCCGCGCAGGCTTGCGCGGTCATCCAGGAGCTGGGTTTCGATCCGGCCAAGGTGAACCCCAACGGCTCGGGCATCTCGCTCGGCCACCCGGTGGGCGCTACCGGCGCGATCATCACGACCAAGGCCATTGCCGAGCTGCACCGCATCGGTGGGCGCTATGCGCTGGTCACTATATGCATTGGCTGCGGGCAGGGGATCGCGGCGATCTTCGAGAGATGGTTCTAAGCTTCTATCGCCGAGCTCGTCAGCGGTGCCTATCGCGCGGCGATGACGTCATCGAAATCGGTGGACAACGCGAGTTCCTGTTGCGCTTCCAGGGCTGCAAGCCGTTCCTTGAGAGCCGCATGGACCAAGCTGTAGGCGTCGCTGCCCAGAAGCAGCCGCTTCGGCGCCTGCGGCTGGTCGACGGAGGTAATCATTGCGCGCGCCATTTTTACCGGATCGCCCGGTGGATTGGCTTGACCGGAAGCAACGTACTGACGCATCTGCCCCGCGGGCGTAGTGTCGTAAACGGCGAGACCCTGGCCCATGGAGGCGCTGCTCCCGCCAAAATTCGTGCGGGCGCTGCCGGGTTCCACCAAGGTCACCTGAATGTTGAAAGGCGCAATGT
>JBOHYD010000191.1:0-3710 GCA_050737635.1 Luteimonas sp.
ATCAACTTCGGCTCGTTCTTCGCGTCGCTGCTGATGCCGATCTTTCTGCGCAGCCACGGGGCGGCGGTCGCGTTCGGCATTCCCGGCGCGCTGATGCTGATCGCGACGGTCATCTTCTGGCTCGGCCGCCGCAATTACGTCAATGTGCCGCCGGCGCGCTCGGATCGGCATGGGTTCATCGCCGTGGCGCGCAGCGCGTTGCTGGCGCAGCGCGCGGGCGAGGGTCGGCCCGGCCTGTGGGTGGCCGCCGCCGGTGCCGCGGTCGCGGTGACATTGCTGGCGCTGTGGGCGCTGTCGCCGGCGTGGTGGCCGCAGGCGTTCGGTTTTGTGATCAGCGCCTGTCTCGCGCTTGGCGCGCTGATCGCATTCGGCGGCATCGGCACCTCGCTGCAGCTCGAACGCGCGCGCGGCATCCATCCCGACATCGCCGTCGACGGGGTGCGCGCGGTGCTGCGGATACTGATCGTGTTTGCGCTGACCACGCCGTTCTGGTCGCTGTTCGACCAGAAAGCGTCGACCTGGGTGCTGCAGGGTGCCGAGATGGCGATGCCTCACGACCAGTGGTGGTGGCCGAGTTGGTTGGTCAAGGAGGCCGCGCAGATGCAGGCGCTCAACCCACTGCTGGTGATGCTGCTGATCCCGTTCAACAATCTCGTGCTGTATCCGGCGCTGCGCCGCGCCGGCTTCAACCCGACGCCGCTGCGGCGGATGGGTTGGGGCATCGGCTTCTCGGGCTTGGCGTGGATCGTCGCGGGCGTGCTGCAGCTGTGGATCGACGGCGGCGATCCGGTGTCGCTGGCGTGGCAGATCGCACCGTATGCGTTGCTGACCTTCGGCGAGGTGCTGGTGTCGGCGACCGCGCTCGAGTTCGCGTACAGCCAGGCGCCGCAAGCGATGAAGGGCGTGATCATGGCGTTCTGGTATCTCGCCAGCACCTTCGGCAGCCTGTGGGTGCTGCTGACCAATGCCGCGGTGCGCAATGCTGCGGTCACCGCGCGCATCGCGACCACCGGCATCAGCGAGAATGCGTTTTTGATGTTCTTCTTCGCCGGTTTCGCGTTTGCCGCCGCGCTCGCGTTTGCGTGGTACGCGCGGCGTTATCCGATGCAGGACAACTACAGGACCGTCTGATGCCATTGTCGATCACCCTCGTCATCATTGTCGTGACCGCGCTGGTGTCGTATCTCGCGTTCAACAAGCCCGCACTGCTCGAACGGCTGATCCTGTGGCCGCCAGCGGTCGAACGCCGCAAGCAGTACGACCGTCTGGTCACGCACGGCTTCATCCATGCCGACTTCACGCACCTGCTGTTCAACATGATCACGCTGTATTTCTTCGGACGGTCGGTCGAGCAGGTGTTCATCGAACGCATCGGCGCGGCCGGGTATCTGTTCTTCTACCTGTCGGCGATTCTGGTCGCGATCCTGCCGACCTATCTGCGCCATCGCCACGATGCCAACTACCGCTGCCTCGGCGCGTCCGGCGCGGTGTCGGCGGTGCTGTTCGCGTTCATCCTGATGGCGCCGTGGGCGAGGATCTTTGTCTTCGTCATTCCGATCCCGGCGATCATCTACGCGGCGTTGTACGTCGGCTACAGCGTCTGGATGGACCGCCGCGGCGGCGACAACGTCAACCACAGCGCGCATCTGTGGGGGGGCGGCTACGGCGTGCTGTTCACGCTGATGATGGAGCCGAACATGCTCGGCCACTTCATCCGCACGCTGGCCAGTCCGACGTTCGGCGGCTGAGCGCGTTGCACAGCGGTCTCGAAAGCCCCCGCAAGCTGCTCGAGGCCAAGCAGGGGTGCGTCAACGCTGCCGACCGCCGTGCGCCCGACAGCGGATGACAAGCGCGACTCGCGTTAGGCAAGCCTGGGTGAGTCTGTGTCAGCATGCCGGCCCCGCGGCAGGACGACCTCAGGTCCTTCGCACCGTCCCGGACCATCCGTCATGCGTCTCAACAAGCACATCAGCGACACCGGCGCCTGCTCGCGACGTGAGGCCGATCGGCTGATCGGTGAGGGCCGTGTCACCGTCAACGGCCTGCGTGCGCGCACCGGCGCGGAGGTGGGCGAGGGCGACGAAGTACGCCTCGACGGTCAGGCGCTGAAGGCGCGCACCGCAGCCAAAGGCCAGCGCCGGCATGTCTATATCGCGCTCAACAAACCGGTCGGGATCACCTGCACCACCGAGTCGTCGGTCGGCGGCAATATCGTCGATTTCGTCGGCCACGAGCAGCGCATCTTCCCGATCGGGCGGCTCGACAAGGATTCCGAGGGACTGATCCTGCTGACCAGCAATGGCGACATCGTCAACACGATTCTGCGCGCCGAGAACAAGCTGGAAAAAGAGTATCTGGTGGCCGTCAACCATGCGGTCACCGATGAGTTCCTGCGCGCGATGAGCCGTGGCGTGCCGCTGCGCGGCGAGACCACGCTGCCGTGCCGGGCTGGGAAGCTCGGCAAGTTCGGCTTCCGCATCGTGTTGGTGCAGGGCCTGAACCGGCAGATCCGGCTGATGGCCGCGCACTTCAAGTTCCGCGTCAAGCAGCTGGTACGGGTGCGTATCGGCAGCGTCAATCTCGGCCATCTCAAGCCCGGCCAGTGGCGCAATCTCAGTGACGCCGAGCTGCACGCGCTGGTGCCGGGACACGACGATCTGTAGGGGGGCGATGGCCGTGATGGCGATTGCAGGCGGGGCCCGATCCAGTCCATGGAGGACTCCGGCAAACCGGCTGCGCAGCGAGGCGCAGCGCCGGGCGAGCCGTCCGAATCCCCATTCACACTTCCGCTGCAAAGTAGAGTATGGTGCGGGCACTGTTCAAAGCCGGGATCACGGTACATCGTGGCTCCGATGCGGTAGATCTCCGATCCGCTCCATCGCTCGCGTTACCCCTTGCTCGACAGTCTCGGCACCGCTTAAGCGGGCCGTGTCAATTCAACCAACTGTTTCAAGGAGTAGCAATATGTCGGATCGTCAGACCGGTACCGTCAAGTGGTTCAACGATGCCAAGGGCTTCGGCTTCATCACCCCGGAAAGCGGCCAGGACCTGTTCGTCCACTTCCGCTCGATCCAGGGCAGCGGCTTCAAGTCGCTGCAGGAGGGCCAGAAAGTGTCGTTCAAGGTCGTGCAGGGCCAGAAGGGCCTGCAGGCCGACGAAGTGCAGGCCGAGTAAGCCTCGCAACGTCGCAAGACATCAGCCCCGGGCGGCAACGTCCGGGGCTTTTTTATGCGTCCGGCACCGGCGCACGCTTGTAGGTGCCAGTCCTGCGGTGAGCTGGTCACTGCGAAACGAAACGAAGCGAAACGAAGCGAAACGAAGCGAAACGAAACGGCACCGGCGACAGCGAGGATCGACGATCTACGCGGCACTGGTGTGGCGGAGCGGGGGGCAAGCGCTATCGACACCGCGACCCAAAGCGGAAATGCTTTTCCCGAGCCCCGAGCCCCGAGCCCCGAGCCCCGAGCCCCGGCCCTGAAGTACGATCGCCCCATGGCCATCGTGCACGCCGAATTCGGCGCCGCCCCGTACGCCCAGCACGTCTCCCTGCGCCAGCACGATCTGACCGCCGACGAACCCGCCGCGGTCGGCGGTGCCGATGCCGGCCCCTCGCCCTCGGAGCTGCTGCTCGGCGCGTTGGCCTCCTGCGTGGCGATCACGCTGCAGATGTACGCCACCAGGAAGGGGTGGCCGCTGGACGACGTCGAGGT
>JBOHYD010000192.1:0-7953 GCA_050737635.1 Luteimonas sp.
GCGGCGGAGACGACGCGGCCGTCCGCCAGTCGCGCGCCGGGCAGCGCCAGCGGCATCGCCCGCACCGTGCCGCTGCGCGAAGTCGCGACCATCGAAACCGTGCAAGGACCCAACCAGATCAACCGCGAAAACGGCAAGCGCCGCGTGGTGGTGACCGCCAACGTGCGCGGCCGCGACCTCGGCGGCTTTGTCGGCGAGCTGCGCGCGCATGTCGGTCGCGACGTGGCCGTGCCGGCCGGCTACTGGATCGACTACGGCGGCAGCTTCGAGCAGCTGATCTCCGCCGCGCAGCGTCTGTCGGTGGTGGTGCCGGTGACGCTGGCGATCATCTTCACGCTGCTGTTCATGGCGTTTGGCTCCGCGAAGGACGCCGCGATCGTGTTCAGTGGCGTGCCGCTGGCGCTGACCGGCGGCGTGATCGCGCTGTGGCTGCGCGGCATCGCGCTGTCGATCTCGGCCGGCGTCGGTTTCATCGCGCTGTCCGGCGTCGCGGTGCTCAACGGCTTGGTGATGATCGCCTTCATCCGCACCCTGCGCGAGGGTGGTCGTGCGCTCGATGACGCGGTCGTCGACGGCGCGCTCGGCCGCCTGCGCCCGGTGCTGATGACCGCGCTGGTCGCCTCGTTCGGTTTCGCGCCGATGGCGCTGAATGTCGGTGCCGGTGCCGAGGTGCAGCGGCCGCTGGCGACGGTGGTGATCGGCGGTATCGTGTCGTCGACCCTGCTTACCCTGCTGGTGCTGCCGGCGTTGTATCGCTGGGTGCACTGCAATGCGGAGCGGCGCCGAATGCGTTCGACGATGCCATGACACAGGACCGATCGTTGCATCGCCAGGGCCATCGCTGCGCGCGCTTTGCGGGCAGCGTCAGGGCTGTTCAAGCAGCGCCAGCGCGCGGCTTGGCTGGTCACGCAGCGTGGTCGCGACCGGTAAACTGCGCCGATGGCTCGACCGACTTCCGCCACCATCCACAGCGACGCGCTGCGTCACAACCTCGGCGCGATCCGCGCGCGCGCGGCGGGAAGTCGGGTGATGGCGGTGGTCAAGGCCGATGGTTATGGGCATGGGCTCGAGCGCGTCGCGCGCGCGCTGTCGGGGACGGATGCGTTTGGCGTCGCACAGCTGTCGGATGCCGAGCGCCTGCGCGCGGCCGGGCTGTCGCAACCCATCGTGCTGCTGTCGGGCTTCAACGAAGCCTCCGATCTGCCGCAGTTGCGCGCGTTGAATGTCGAAACCGTCGTCCACCACGCCGCGCAGCTGGCGATGCTCGAACAGGCCGACGTCGGCGAAGCGATCGGCTGCTGGCTGAAGGTCGACAGCGGCATGCACCGGCTCGGCTTCGCGCCCGAACAGGCGCGTGATGCGTACGCGCGCCTGCGCGCCTGCGCCGCGGTGCGCGACGCGATCGTGCTGATGACGCACTTCGCGAGTTCCGACGAGTTCGATCCGACATCGCCGGGCGGCGCGCAGACGCTCGCGCAGATGCGCGTATTCGCCGAGGTCACCGATGGTCTACCCGGCGCGCGTTCGCTGTCCAACTCCGCCGCCGCGCTCGGCTGGCCGGCCGCGCACGGCGACTGGCTGCGCGCGGGCGGTGCGCTGTACGGCATGTCGGTGGTCGCGGGCACCAACGGCGCCGATTTCGGCATGCGTCCGGCGATGACGTTTGCGACAAAGCTGCTGGCGGTGAACCGCGTGCGCAAAGGCGAGCGCATCGGCTACGGCGCGACCTGGCAAACGCCATGCGACATGCCGGTCGGCGTCGCCGCGATCGGCTATGGCGACGGCTATCCGCGTCATGCGCCGTCCGGCACGCCGGTACTGGTCAACGGCCGGCGCGCGCAGATCATCGGCCGAGTGTCGATGGATCTGATGACCATCGATCTGCGCGCGCAACCCGATGCGATGCCTGGCGATCCGGTGCTGCTGTGGGGCGAAGGGTTGCCTGTCGAAGACATCGCCGATGCCGCCGGCACTATCGCCTACGAGCTGACCTGTTCGATCACGCGACGGGTGCGGTTTGTCGAAGGCTGACGCCGACGATGATGCGGCATGCTGCGCGCGCGCAGCCGTGTTGCTCTCAACCCCCGACCGACGCCCATGCCCAACGCCATCGTCTGGTTCCGCCGCGACCTACGCCTCGCCGACAACCCCGCGCTGCAGGTGGCCATCGGCGAAGGCTACGCGCCGGTGTGCGTGTACATCCATGCGCCGGACGAGGAGGGCGACTGGGCGCCGGGCGAGGCGTCGGATGCATGGCGACATCGCTCGCTGAAGGCGCTCGACGGCGACCTGCGCGCACGCGGTTCTCGCCTGCGGCTGTTCGTCGGCCCGACCCTGCAGACCTTGCGGACGATCGCGACGGCCTGTGGCGCCGAAGCGGTGTTCTGGAACCGCCGCTACGAACCGGCGATCGAACAGCGCGATACCGCGATCAAGCAAGCGCTGCGCCGCGATGGTCTGCGCGCGCGGAGTTTCAACGGCGCATTGCTGTTCGAGCCGTGGGCGCTGGCGACCAAGACCGGCACGCCGTACAAGGTGTTCACGCCGTTCTGGCGCGCAGCACTCGCCGACTGGCGTCTGCCCAACCGCAGCGAAGCGCCGGGCGACATTGCCGCGGTCGACGATGCGCCGTCCGGGATCGCGCTCGACGCGCTGAATCTCGCCCCGGCGCTGGGCTGGGACCGCGGATTCTGGCAGCGCTGGACGCCGGGCGAGGCCGGTGCGCACGAGGCGCTGGAGGTGTTTGTCGACGGCGCATTGCGTGGTTACCGCGTCGATCGCGATCGCCCCGATCGCATCGGCACGTCACGCTTGTCGCCGCATTTGCACCATGGCGACATCGCGCCGTGGCGCGTGGCGGGGCGGCTGCAAGCCGAGCGCGATGCGACGAATGCGACCGACATCGACGCGCTCGTGCGTGAGCTTGGTTGGCGCGAATTCGCCTACCACTTGTTGCACCACTTTCCGAGCACCGTCGATCACAATCTCAATCCGAAGTTCGACACGTTCGGCTGGGCGCAGCGCAACGCCAAGCAACTCGATGCCTGGCGGCGCGGCATGACCGGCGTGCCGATCGTCGATGCCGGCCTGCGCGAGCTGTGGCACAGCGGTTGGATGCACAACCGCGTGCGGATGATCGTCGCCAGCTACCTCACCAAGCATCTGCGCCAGCACTGGCTATTGGGCGCACGCTGGTTCTGGGACACGCTGGTGGATGCCGATCTCGCCAACAACACGCTGGGCTGGCAATGGGTGGCCGGCACCGGTGCCGATGCCGCACCGTATTTCCGGGTGTTCAATCCGGTCACCCAAGCGCAGAAGTTCGATCCCGGCGGCAGCTATATCGCGCACTGGCTGCCGGAGCTGGCGGGGTTGCCGCTGCCGGCGCGGTTTGCACCGTGGACCGATGCGGCCGCGGCCAAACGGCACGCGCCGGACTATCCGTCATCGCCGATCGTGACCCTGGCCGAAGGCCGCGACGCCGCACTAGCGGCGTATCGCGACGCCAGCCAGGGGGCGCGCTGAACCCCCAGCGATGTCCCCGGATGGACGCATAGGACACAAAACGAATGCGGCGCGGAGCATGTTCTTTAAGCCCTGAGCGCAGGCCCGCGCTCAGAACTTGTAGCGCATGCCGAACAGATACTGACGGCCGGTTTGGGTGTAACTCACGACACGCTGCGCGACCGAGTCGTCCCAGGTATTGACCGATTCGTTGGTCAGATTCAAGCCTTCCAGGCTGACCTGCCAATGCTCGTCGATCTTCCACGACAGCGAAGCGTCGATGCTGCTGGGGCCATCGGTGGCTTCCACGTCGTTGCCGATAAAGAATGCCGGCACCCCTGTCAGATAGTCGTCGCGCTTGGAGGCGCTGACGCGGCTGGAAAACCGCTCCCCGTCGTAATACAGCGTGGCACCGTAAGCGTTGCGCGATAAACCCGTCAGATCGGTCTTTAGCGAGAGGCTGCCGGTGCTGGTCAGGTATTGGATTTTCGAATCGACGTAGGTGTAGTTGAACTGCACGCCGAAATGGCTCCAGAGGCCCGGAAGAAAAGCGAAGGGCTGCTGGTAATTCAACTCCAGGCCTTTCAGCGGGCCGCCCGGCGTGTTCAACGGGATGGTGAAAGTGAACTCGTCGCCGGGGAGGGCACCGGTGCCGTCGAGCAGGCTTAGCGGCAGGCCGCTGGTGTTGTAGGGACGGGCTTCGCGCGCGCTCTGCACAAAACTCTCGATGTCCTTGTAGAACAGGCCCAGCGAAAGCAGCGCGCCTTCCTGAAAATACCACTCGAAGCTCAGGTCGCCGGTGGTTGCGCGGATCGGATCCAGATTGGGATTGCCGACGGTGACGCTGCGCGTACCGCTGACCACGTTGACGGTGGCACCGGGGGCCAGAAAGCCCAATCCTGGACGCGCCATCACCTTGGCGCCGCCGAGACGGATCAGGAATTCCGGGGTGATCTCGGCCACCAAGTTGAACGACGGCAGGGTGTCGTTGTAGTCGCGTTCCACCGTGGTCTGCACCAGTGTGCTACCGCTGACCGCGAAACCGGTTGATGTCTGTTCGGTCTTGACGTAGCGCACTCCGACATTGCCGGAAAGCGGGATGCTGCCCATGTCGACGTTGAACTCGCCCTGCACGTAGACGCCGGTGTCCCTTTCTTCCACTCCGCGCGTGTCCCCCGGCTGGACGGCGACCGCGAAGAAGCCCTGGTTGCCATCGATAGCCAACTCGCGCACGAAGCGCTCGTAATCGGGCTCGACCCAGCTGGAACTCCCCGGCGGATTGATGCCGTACAAGCTCACGAGCTCTAGCCAGCTGGCCGGCACGGTCCTGGTGCCGTCGGCGAACGTCGGCACCGTCAGTTCCGCCGGACGCCGCCATGCCTTGGTGTCGAAGACATATCGCTTGGCCAGCACGCCGCCCTTCAGGCGAAAGCCAGGGCTGATGCCCCAATCGAAATCCAGCTGCGCATTGTCGAAGGTGTTGATCACGCGCGACGGTCGCAGGCGCACTTCGGCTAGGTTCCAGCCGTTGGGGTCGTTCGGATCGATGCCGTAGTTGATCACCGGCAGGCGGCTATTGCCGCGGTAGTCCCAACTGTAGCCGTCCACGTTCAGCTTTTCCAAGAGAATCGTGGTTTCGATCGGCTTGTCGAGGTCCGACTTGGAACGACCGATCAGGCCACTCATCGAAAAGTCGTCGCTGAACTCATGCTCGAACGACAACCCGAGCTGGGTGAACGTGGTCGTGGATTTGTCCAGGCGCGACTCGAGGCGCATGTCGACATTATCGAACAGACCGTAGACCAGATTGTTGTTCCCGTCGATCGCGCCGTCGCGCACGATGGTCTCCGGTTTGCCGCCCGCGGATGCGCCGCGGCTGAAGGAAATCGGTTGGATGTAGTCTTCGGTGTGCGTGGCCTTGAACTTGGCGTATAGCGCGTCGAGGCTGATCTCGGTGCGTTCGGTGGGCGCGAACTGCAACGCCGTGGTGACGCCCAGCCGCTGCTGGTCGTGCTGGAGCAGGATGTAGCGCGGTAAGCGCGGATGCAACGTGCTTGCCAGTAACGCTGGCCTGTAGGGTGAACTGGGATTGAAGCCATCGTTGCTGGTGCCCTGCGCCCAACGGACGGTGCCTGCGCCTTCCTCCACGCTCTGGCGGTCGGTGTATGCGACCGACAGCAATGCGCCGAAGCGCCGGTCGGCCCAGGTGTTGCTGATCAATGCCGAGGCGCGCGGGCTGCTGTCGTCGGACAGCTCGTTGTAACCCATCTGTCCGGACGCGGATAGGGTGAAGCCTTCGTAGTCGAATGGCCGCGCAGTGCGAAGATCGACGACCGCGCCCAGCGACCCTTCCTCGACTTCGGGCGATGCGGTCTTACGCACCAGGATCTGGGTGAAGAGCTCGGAGGCGAAGGTGTTGAAATCAAAGCTGCGACCACGGTTGACGCCGCTCGCGCCAGCGCCGCTCGTGGCCAGCGCTTCCATGCCATTGATGCGCACGCGGGTGAAATCGGCGTTCAACCCGCGCACCGAGATCTGCCGGCCCTCGCCGGCCTCGCGGGTGATGGTCACGCCAGGAACGCGCTGCAGCGATTCGGCCAAATTGAGATCCGGGAACTTACCGATGTCCTCAGCGACGATGGCATCGACCACGCCTGCCTCGCTGCGCTTGATGTCCAGTGCTTTTTCCAGGCTAGCGCGGTAACTGGCCGTCACCACGACGCTCTGCAGGTCCTGGACCGATGGCTGCTCAGGCTCCGCAGCCTGGTCGCTGGTAGTCGCAGCCGCCTCATCCTGGGGCTGGGCAGTGGCGGTCGAGGCGGTTTGTTGCGCGAGGAGCGCGGTAGGCTGTGCTTGTAGCGCTAGTCCGATCGCCAAGGCCAGCATGGTAACCGGTGTCTTTTTTTGCTTGAACCGCACGAGCATGATCCACTCCGATGATGCCAACTCGCGCTTACGGCGTCCTTGACTGGCTAGTTTTGCTTGTTATGGGGTCTGGACAGGTTCAAAAATGACCCCGCCGGGCAAAATCTTAGCAAAAGGCTTCGAGCGAAGCATGTTGCAGTGCGGAAAGTCGGCGATCTGCTGCGATTCGAGCGGTTGTTCAACCCGCTGTGGTGAAGCAAACTTGAGATTGTCGAGGCATCAGAACCGACACCAGACAACCGGTGTCATTGCGCGCCATGCCATCGCCATCGCAGAACGTCCTGCCGGTTCAGCCCGGCGGTTGGCAGGAGTCGCGCACGATCAAGTGCGGATGCACGCTGTGCATCGACAACAGGGAAGCGGCTTCGGGACTGTCCTGCAACAGCATCGCCGCCGCGATCCGGCCGGTGTCGCGGGTGCCTCGACGCACCGACGTCAACGGCGGCCACAATCGCGAGGCGAGCGGGCTATCGTCGTAACCGATCACCGACAGCTGCCGCGGGATGCTGATACCGCCGCGCAGCGCAACGCGGTACACGCCGGCCGCCATCTCGTCGTTGCTGCAGAAGATCGCAGTGGGGCGCTGCTTGCCGGCGAGCAGCGTCTCTGCCGCGGCAACGCCGGATTCGAAGGTGAAGCCGGCTTCGATGATGCGCGATTGGGGCAAGTCGATGCCACGCTTGGCCAGCGCCTCGAGGAAGCCGGACGTGCGCTCCAGCGCAGAACGGTAGCCACTTGGGCCGGCGATCAAAGCGATATCGCGATGTCCCAGGGTCTGCAGGTAATCCGCAGCTTCCGCGGCGCCGTCGCGGTCGTGGGTGACCACCATGCGCGCGGGCTCATCCAGCACCACCGCAGCGATGCGCGTGTAACGGCAGCCGATCTCGGTCAACATGTCCGCCAGCGCCTGGTCCTCTGACACCCGCGGCACCAGCATCACGCCATGCAGTTTCTGTTGCTGCACGAACCGACGCACGCCCTCGATGTAACCCGGGGTGCTGCTGTCGCAAGGATGCACCACCAGCTCGAAGGCGGAGTCGCGGATCGCATCGAGCGCGCCGTACTGCATGTTGACGATGAACTGCGCAGTGGGATTGTCGTACACCATGCCGATCAGGAACGAGCGCCGGAATGCCAAGCCGCGCGCCATGGGGTTCGGCACGTAGCTGACCTCGCGCATCAGTCTCTCGACCTTTGCGCGCGTGTCCGGCCGCACCAGCGGCGAATGGTTGATGATGCGCGAGACGGTCTTCTTCGACACACCGGCCAGCCGCGCGACGTCGTTGATCGTCGCTGCCTTGGTCGACGCCCGGACCGGGGCCGGCGCAGGACGTTCGGGGGCTTTGCGCGCTGGCATGGTGGTCGGATATCCCTGGGTTTGCTTGATTCTAGCCCGACGCGGCATCAGTCCAGTCCGCAGTAGCGCCATTCGTAAAAAGCGCACGCGGCTGCGCCGGCAGTGTAGATCGCAGGTTTGCGCGCCAGAAACTGGCCGGCGACATTCCGACAAGGCGTGCGCCGCGT
>JBOHYD010000193.1:0-9873 GCA_050737635.1 Luteimonas sp.
GCTTGTGCTTGCGCCACCAAGTCGCTATCCACTCGCCGAGGCCTTGCCATGTGCGTAGCTCCCAAAATCGATTCTGCTCGAGAGATTGCCACAATTAGGCTCAACTTGAAAGCTAATTGGAATAAGAATCCTTGCCCGGACAACGTGTTAGCTGTCAATCGGCTGTTTTTCGCACGAATCCCTGCCGACCCTCTATAAACGCACCCGCGCGCCGTGGTGCGATCACCATGCCGTTATCAGCCGCTCACCGGCGTCCTTGGCGTTGCGCCTTCCGCCGATCGTGCCGCCGGTCCGCACGAATTGTTGGTTGAAGGCCCGCGAAGATCCGAGGCCTGTCGGCCTCATCGCCGATTCTCAGGGTCGCACGGCCCTTGCCTTCGATCATCGCCGCGCAAGCCTTAGGGCAACGCTGATCAAGTACTAGAAATTCGTCATCGGCGCAGGTAACTATATGATTTCAAAAGCATCGAAACCATGTGTATGGACGTATTCAGCGTTGCCTTAAACAGGCTTTCACGCGTGTCCACTCACCGCGGGCGTTTCGCTTTCCATCTTTTCCAGCTGCTTGGCGACCGCTTCGGGCGAGTGCGTGAACGGTGCGAGCAGCAGGTAGAACGCCGGCACGACAAACAGCGACAGCAGCGTCGAGAACGACACGCCAAAGATCACCACGATGCCGATCGTCGCGCGGCTCGCCGAGCCCGGACCGCCGGCCAGCACCAGCGGCACCGCGCCCATCACGGTCGCAATCGAGGTCATCAGAATCGGCCGCAGACGCACCGACGACGATTCGAGGATCGCGTCGCGGACGCTGCGGCCCTCGTCGCGCAGCTGGTTGGCGAATTCGACGATCAGGATGCCGTTCTTGGCCGCCAAGCCGACCAGCATCACGATGCCGATCTGACTGAAGAGGTTCATCGTGCCGCCGCTGACCCATAGCCCGATCATCGCGCCGAGCACGCCGAGCGGCACGGTGAGCATGATCACCAGCGGATGGATAAAACTCTCGAACTGTGCGGCCAGCACCAGATACACGATCAGCAGCGCGAGGCCGAAGGTCAGCAGCACCGCGCCGCCGGACTTTTGGTACTCGCGGGTTTCGCCCTTCCAGTCGATCTGCGCGTACTCGGGCAGTTCCTCGGCCGCTGTCCGCTGCGCCCAGGTCACCGCCTCGCCGAGCGGATAGCCCGGAGCCAGGCCGGCGGAAATAGTGATCGAACGCAGCCGGTTGAAGCGGTTGAGGGTGCCGGGTTCGGCGACTTCCTTCAGCGTGACCAGATTGGACAGCGGCACCAACGTGCCGCTGCTCGAACGCACCTGGATCGCGGCGAGGTCGTCGGGCGAGCGCCTGCCGTCGCGATCGGCCTGCACGATCACGTCGTACTCCTCGCCGTTGTCGACAAAGGTGGTGACCTGGCGCGAGCCCATCATCGTCTCCAGCGCGCGGCCGATGTCGGTGACCGACACGCCGAGATCCGCTGCGCGCGCGCGATTGATCTCGACGCGCATCTGTGGGCGGGTTTCCTTGTAATCGGAGTCGGCGCCGACGAGCCCGGGGTTCTCGGCCATGCGCGCCAGCATGCGGTCGCGCCACTGGGCGATTTCGGCGTATTCCGGCCCGCCGAGCACGATCTGGAACGGCTGCCCGCGAGAGCGCACCAGGCCGCCGCCGACCTGGGTGCGCACGCGCACGCCGGTCAGCGTCGACAGCTCGCGCTGCAGGCTGTTGGCGACATCCGCAGTGGCGACGTTGCGCTGGTCCCAGTCCTGCAGAAACACGCTGACGCGGCCGGTGTGCATCTCCTCGCTGACCCCAAAGCCGCCGGGCACGCGCGGATTGGCGCGCACGATCGGCTGGCCATTGCCGGTCTTCGCGGCGAGGATCTTTTCGACCTGCCGCATCTGGCCGACGGTGTAGTCGTAGCCGGCACCTTCCGGGCCGTCGATCATCACCTGGAACGACCCGCGGTCCTCGGCCGGGGCAAGCTCCGACGGCAGCACGCGGAACATCAACACCGTGGCCGCGATCGCGGCAAGCATCAGCGCGCCGAATAGCCACGCGCGGTGCGCGGCGCGCTCCAGCAGGCGGCGGTAGGCGGCGGACAGACGCTCGAACTGGCGGTTGAGCCAGGCGTTGACGCGCGCCGGCCCGCCGCGGCCATCGCCGTTGCGGGCATGCGACTTGAGCAGTTTCGACGCCATCATCGGCGTCAAGGTCAGCGCGACGAACGCCGAGATCGCGACCGCCGCGGCGAGCGCCACCGACAGCTCGCGGAACAGCCGCCCGGTATTGCCTTCGAGAAAGCCAACCGGCAAAAACACCGCGACCAGTACCGCGGTGGTCGCGATCACCGCGAATGCGACCTGCGCGGTGCCGCGCTTCGCGGCAACCAGCGCCGGCTCGCCGAGATCGGTGCGGCGCTGGATGTTTTCGACCACCACGATCGCGTCGTCGACCACCAGCCCGATGCACAGCACCAGCGCGAGCAGGGTCAGCAGGTTGATCGAGAAGCCGAACGCAAACAGCGCGATGAACGACGCGGTCAGGCACACCGGCACGGTCACCGCCGGGATCAGCGCGGCGCGCACGCTGCCGAGAAACAGCCAGATCACGATCAGCACCAAAATCACCGCCTCGACCAGCGTCTCGTACACGTGCGCCACCGCGGCATCGATGAAGGTGGTGCTGTCGAACGCGACGAAGATGCTGGTGCCGGCAGGCAGCGTCCTGCGGATGTTCTCGGCTTCCGCGCGCGCGGCGACCGCAACATCGAGGCTGTTGGCCGTCGACGTCTTGACGATGCCGAGGCCGATGTTGTTTTCGCCGTTGCTGCGGTAGTAGGCGCGGCGTTCGACCGAGCCGAGTTCGACGCGCGCGACGTCGCCGAGCCGCACCACGTAGCCGTCGGCACCCTTGCTGATCGGGATCTGGACGAAATCCGCCGGCTTCTGGTAGCCGCGGGTCAGCCGCAGCGTGAAGTCGCGCGAGTTCGATTCGAGGCGTCCGGCCGGCAGTTCGACGTTCTCGCGGTTCAGCGCGTCCTCAACGTCGCTGACCGCGAGGCTGCGCGCGGCGAGCTGGTCGCGATCGAGCCAGATGCGCATCGAATAGCGCTGTTGGCCGCCGATGCGCACCTGCGCGACGCCGTCGATGGTCGACAGGCGATCGACGACGTAGCGGTCGGCGTAGTCGCTGAGCTGCAGCGCGTCCATCGACGTCGACGACATGTTGAGCCACAGGATCGGATCGGCGTCGCTCTCGACTTTGGCGATCTGCGGCGGATCGGCCTCCTCGGGCAGGCGGCTGATCACCCGGCTGACCGCGTCGCGCACGTCGTTGGCGGTGGCCTCGATGTCGCGCGTGGCCTTGAACTCGATGCTGATGCTGCTGCGGCCGTTGACGCTGTTGGCCTCGATGCTCTCGATGCCCTCGATGCCGGCGAGCGCGTCTTCGAGCACCTGGGTGATGCGGCTTTCGACCACCGCCGCCGACGCGCCGGTGTAGTCGACCGACACCGACACGATCGGCGGATCGATCGCCGGCAGTTCGCGCAGGGTCAGGCGCAGGAACGACATCACCCCGAGCACGATCAGCAGCAGACTCATCACCACCGCGAACACCGGGCGCTTGATCGACAGGTCGGAGAGCTTCATGCGTGCTTATCCGCCGTCGCGCACGGCAGGCGCTGCCGGTGCCGCTTGCGCCGGTGCCTCGGCCGGCACCGCCACCGCGGCCACCTTCGCGCCGTCGCGCAGCTTGCCGGTGCCGTCGACGACGATGCGATCGCCGTCGCGCAGGCCGTTAGTCACCTCGACCTGGCCGGCATGGCGGCTGCCGGTGACGATGTCGACGCGCTCCACGGCATCGCCGGTGGTGACGCGGTACACATACGACTCGTTGCCGACTTGCACGATCGCAATCTCCGGGATCGCCAGCGCCCGGCGCTGCGGCAGCGCGAGCGTGACTTCCATCAACATGCCCGGACGCAGGCTGCCGTCGCCGTTGGCAAAATCGCCGCGCACGGTCACCGCGCGCGTGATCGTGTCGACGCGCGCATCGACGGCGCTGACCACGCCGCTGAAGCGACGTCCGGGATAGGTGGCGCTGCTGCCGGTGAGCGTTTGCCCAACCGCGATCGCGGCGAGTTGGGTCTCGGGTACCGGAAAATCGACATACACGCGCGACAGGTCGTCGAGATTGGCGATGCCGGTGCCCGGCATCACCAGCGTGCCGGGACTGACCAGGCGGATGCCGAGCACGCCGGTGAACGGTGCGCGGATCACCCGGTCGGCGAGGTTGGCGCGGATCTCGGCGACCTGCGCGCGCGCGGCGTCGCGCGTCGCGCGCTGGCTGTCGAGCGCGGAGCGTGCGATCAGCTGTGTCGCGGCGAGTTCGTTCTGGCGCGCGTACAGACGCTCGGCCTCCTCGGCGGTCGCCTGCGCGGCGTTGAGCGATGCCTGTTGCTGTTGGCCGGTGAGCGTGATTAGCGGTGCGCCTTGGGCGACCCGGTCGCCGCTGTCGAAATGCACCTGCTGCACGGTCTCGCTGACCTTGGCGGTTACCGTCACCGACTCGCGCGCCTTGGCGGTGCCGAGCGCTTGCACGGTGTCGGTCCACGGCTGCTCGCGCACCGGCGCGGAGGTGACCGGGATCGGACCGCCGTCGGCGTTCCTTCTCGAAGCGGCGGCCTCGTCCCTGCCGCAGGCGGTCAGCAGCAGCATGCTGCAGAACAGGGCAATCAAGGCGCGGGACGGTATCGGCATGGATCCAGTATCGAGCGGAAATTCCGTTCAAGTCTAGCGGTCTGCAGGGGTGCCGACGTATGCCAACAGACATGGCAGAACGCGGTCTTTTGCAGTCAACCAAGAGCGCTATCACGCGTTACGGGCCATTCCCAGCCATCGCTTGGGTGTCGCGACAACGCCATCGGCGGCCTGCGTCATCCGACGAAGTCGCGAAGACCGCCAACGGCGGCGACATGATCCTCGCGATGCTGCCCGACACCGGCGAGCGCTATCTGTCGACCTCCTTCGAGCGCCGCGGTCACGGCGGCAGTGAATGATGGCTGTCGCGCTGGCGCATGGCGAACGGATTCGCTGTCCGCAAAAGGTCCGAGCAGATACCGGCGACTGGCGCATGGAACAACGCCGGCGCGAAGCCGGCGTTGCCTGGTGCTTGTCATTCCAGCGTTGCGAGGGTCTATGCCGCCTCGTCCCACTGGCCCAGCGCCGCCAGCCCGTTGTCGCGGGCGCGCGCATGCACGGTGGCCTGCGCGGAAGCGAGGTTGCCGACCAGATCCTTCGACCACAGTTCCAGCGCCGCGGACTGCATCGCACGACCGTAGGAGAACGACAGCGGCCACGGATTCGGGCCCATGCGGTTCATCGCATCGAGGTGCGCGGTGGCGTCCTCGTCGCTCTGCCCGCCGGACAAAAACACGATGCCCGGCAGGATCGCCGGCACGGTGGATTTCAGGCACATCAGCGTGGCTTCGGCGACTTCCTCGACCGACGCCTGCTCGTCGCAGGTCTTGCCCGGCACCACCATCGACGCCTTCAGGATGGTGCCCTCGAGCGCGACGTTGTGCTGGTACAGCGCGTCGAACACCGCGCGCAGCGTGACCTCGGTGACCTCGTAGCAGGTTTCGATGTCGTGGCTGCCGTCCATCAGCACTTCCGGCTCGACCATCGGCACGATGCCGGCTTCCTGGCACAGCGCCGCATAGCGCGCGAGCGCATGCGCATTGGCCTCGATGCAGGTGCCCGACGGCGCGTCGTCGCCGATGGTGATCACCGCGCGCCACTTGGCAAAACGCGCGCCGAGCGCGTAGTACTCCGCAAGCCGGCCGCGCAGGCCGTCGAGGCCTTCGGTCACCACCTCGCCCGGAAATCCGGCCAGCGGATGCGTGCTGAGGTCGACCTTGATGCCGGGGATCATGCCGTTGTCGGCCATGTACTTCGCGAACGGCACGCCGGCCTTGGTCGACTGGCGGATCGTCTCGTCGTACAGGATCGCGCCGCTGATGTGCTCGGACAGCTTCGGCGTGGTCAGCAGCAGCTCGCGGTAGGCGCGGCGATTGCCTTCGGTGTTGTCGATGCCGACGCCGGCGAAACGCTTGGCGATGGTGCCGGTGGACTCGTCGATCGCGATGATGCCCTTGCCCGGCGCGACCATCGCGAGGGCGGTTTCGGCAAGCTGTTCGATGCTCATGGGTGCGGTTCCGGCGGCGGGAAAGGGGCCGAATTATAGCTTGCGGGGTTTTGACGGCAGCAAGACGCATTCGTCCCATTCGTCGCCGCCATGGCCTGCCGCTTGCGTCGGTTACAGCTCGCCCAGCCCCGTCGCTCGGCCGCTGCTGTCGATCTCCAGCAGCCGCAGGGTATTGGTCGCGCCCTGGTTTTCCATGTGCTCGCCGCTGGTGAACACGATGCGCTCGCCGGGCGACAGCAGGCCGGCGTCGACCAGTAGTTGCACGCTGCCGCGCGCGGCCTCGCGCGGGGTCTGGCCGCGGCTGTCGTAGTCGATCGGGAACACGTCGCGCATCAGCGCCATGCGCCGGCGCGCGCCGTCGTGGCGCGAGAACGCGTAGATCGGCGCGCTGGAGCGGAACCGCGACAGATAGCGTGCGGTGCCGCCGGATTCGGTCATCGCGACGATCGCGCGCACGCCGATGTGCGCGGACAGGAACATCGCCGCCATCGCGATCGCGTGGTCGGCGCGTTCGAGATCGCGCGCGGCCTTCTCGAAATCGGTGTTGGCCTCGAACTGTTTTTCGGCGCCGATGCAGATCCGCGCCATCGCCTCGACCGCACGGATCGGAAAATGCCCGGCGGCGGATTCCTGCGACAGCATTACCGCGTCGGTGCCGTCGATCACCGCGTTGGCGACGTCGAGCACTTCGGCGCGGGTCGGGATCGGCGAGTCGACCATCGACTGCAGCATCTGCGTGGCGGTGATGACCACGCGGTTCTGCGCCAATGACTCCCTGATGATCTTCTTCTGCAGGCCGGGCAGCTCGGCGTCGCCAATCTCGACGCCGAGGTCGCCTCTGGCGACCATCACCACGTCGCTGGCCTCGACGATCTCCGACAGATTGACGATCGCCTCGGCGCGCTCGATCTTCGACACCAGCGCCGCGTCGCTGCCGTGCGACCGCGCGATCGCGCGCGCCTCGTGCATGTCGGCGGCGTTGCGGCAGAACGACACCGCGATGAAGTCGGCCTTCATTTCCGCGGCCACGCCGATCAGCTCGCGGTCGCGATCGGTCAGCGCGCCCAGCGACAGGCCGCCGCCGAGGCGGTTGAGTCCCTTGCGGTCGGACAGCGTGCAATCGTTGAGCACGCTGGTGACGATGCGCACGCCTTCGATACGGTCGATGCGCAACTGCACCACGCCGTCGTCGAGCAGCAGGATGTCGTCGGCGCGCACGTCGTTGGGCAGCTCGAGGTAGCTGACGCCGATCTCGTGCTGGGTGCCCGGCGGCGCGTCGGTGCTGGCGACCAGATCGAAGCGGTCGCCGGCCTTCAGCGACACCTTGCCGGCGGCGAAGCGCTCGATGCGGATCTTCGGCCCCGGCAGGTCGGCGAGGATGCCGATCTCGACGCCGACCCGCAAAGCGGCCTCGCGCACCGCCTGCGCGCGCGCCAGCTGCGACGACGGATCGCCGTGCGAAAAGTTCAGCCGTACCACGTTGACGCCGGCGCGCAGGATGCCGTCGAGCACCCCCGGGGCATCGGTGGCGGGGCCGAGGGTGGCGACGATGCGGGTGCGGCGATTGTGTTCGGACATGATGATGCGTGCTTCGATGACAAGACCGTTCAATCCTAGCCCACTGGTGAGAGCGGCCGGGGCTGCATACGAATTCGGTGGCGAGGCTGGGCGGGTTTTGGGATGGGCCGAGGGCGCCAGGTCGCGACCCGGCCCCCCGTATCCCTCAGCCGCGCGCGTCCAGCGCCGCGACCGCCGGCAGGGTCTTGCCTTCGAGAAACTCCAGGAACGCGCCGCCGCCGGTGGAGATGTAGGACACGTCGTCGGCGATGCCGTACTTGTCGACCGCGGCCAGGGTGTCGCCGCCGCCGGCGATCGAGAACGCCGGCGATGCGGCGATCGCGCGGGCGAGGGTTTCGGTGCCGTGGGCGAAGGCATCGAACTCGAACACGCCGACCGGTCCGTTCCAGACCACGGTGCCGGCAGCGGCGATGAGTGCGGCGTAACGCGCGGCGGTGTCGGGGCCGATGTCGAGGATCATGTCGTCGGCAGCAACGGCATTGACCGCCTTGACCGTGGCCGGCGCGTCGGCGCTGAAGGTCGGCGCGACCACGACGTCGGTGGGTACCGGGATCTCGGCGCCGCGCGCTGTCGCATCGGCCATGATCTTGCGCGCGGTGCCGAGCAGATCGGTTTCGACCAGCGACTTGCCGACGCCGTGGCCAAGCGCGGCGATGAAGGTGTTGGCGATGCCGCCGCCGACGATCAGCTGGTCGACCTTGCCGACCAGCGACGACAGCAGCTCAAGCTTGGTCGACACCTTGCTGCCGGCGACGATCGCCAGCAGCGGCCGCGCGGGCGCGTCCAGTGCTTTGGCCAGCGCGTCGAGCTCGGCCATCAGCAGCGGGCCGCCGACGGCCTGTCTGGCGGCGCGGATCACGCCGTGGGTGGACGCCTGCGCGCGGTGCGCGGTGCCGAACGCATCCATGACGAACACGTCGCACAGCGCCGCGTATTTTTTTGACAAGGCGTCGTCGTCCTTGCCCTCGCCGACGTTCATCCGGCAGTTTTCGAGCAGCACGATCTGGCCAAGCGCGACCTCGACGCCGGCGAGATAGTCGCGCTGCAGCGGCACTTCACAGCCGAGCAGTTGCGACAACCGCGCAGCGACCGGGGCCAGCGAATCCGCCTCGCTCCACGCGCCCTCGGTCGGCCGGCCGAGGTGCGACATCACCATCACCACCGCGCCCTGGTCGAGCGCGGCGCGCAGCGTCGGCAGCGACGCGACGATGCGCAGGTCCGAGGTGACCCTGCCATCGGCGACCGGCACGTTGAGGTCCTGGCGGATCAGCACGCGCTGCCCGGCGAGATCGAGATCGGTCATGCGCGGGATGGTCATCGGTGGCTCTCGGGGCAGCGTGCGGGCGGCCATTGTCGGCAGCCGACGCGATGCAGGCAAACGCGCGGGTGCCGCGGTCGCGTCCTGAGCAGCGCGCTGCAGTACTCAGGCGCGATGGCCGCTCTCGTCGACGCTGCGGCCGACTTACCTTGCCGCGATCACCTTGGCGAGTTCGAGGCATTTGCTGGAATAGCCCCACTCGTTGTCGTACCACGCGATCAGCTTGACGAAGGTGCCGTCGAGCGCGATGCCGGCCTCGGCGTCGAAGATCGAGGTGCGGGTGTCGCCGCGGAAATCGGTGGCGACGACCTTGTCCTCGGTGTAGCCGAGAATACCCTTCAGCGCGCCTTCGCTCTGCGCCTTCATCTCCGCGCAGATCTCGGCGTAGCTGGCGTCACGTTCCAACTCGACAGTGAGGTCGACCACCGACACGTCGGAGGTCGGCACGCGGAAGCTCATGCCGGTGAGCTTCTTGTTAAGTTCCGGAATCACCACGCCAACGGCCTTGGCCGCGCCGGTCGACGACGGAATGATGTTTTCGAGGATGCCGCGGCCGCCGCGCCAGTCCTTGTTGCTGGGGCCGTCGACGGTCTTCTGCGTCGCCGTGGTGGCGTGCACCGTGGTCATCAAGCCGCGCTTGATGCCGAAGCTGTCGTGCAGCACCTTGGCCACGGGCGCCAGGCAGTTGGTGGTGCAGCTGGCATTGCTGACGATCGCCTCGCCGTTGTAGCTGTCGTGGTTGACGCCGTAGACGAACATCGGCGTG